>CAZPTV010000055.1:0-8275 GCA_964589335.1 uncultured Bacteriovoracaceae bacterium | reverse complement strand
CGTTGTAAATTCGTCTTCCCATAGCATCTTTTGAAGATGCAGCACGCGCACTGTTTCCGTTCAAAATTGCATTATATTTTAATTCAAGCCCTTCAATTCCATTGCCATCGACATTTACAGAACCAAGTACATGTGCTGCTAGTTCTCGATTTGGATACAGTCGTTTTGTTTCTTCGGCTAATGCGATGCTGTCACCGTACTCTAATAATCCTCTGTCACGTATAGATTGCTCTTCGCTTTCGCTGAGTTGTCGCTTGATCCAAACAAATCCTTTTGTAGATTTAAATTTTTTATTTAAATCTTTTTCAGATGTTTTCAATATTTTTGAAAGATTTGCAATCACACGTGAAAGCTGTTTTTTTGGAACCTCTTTTGTGAGGAGTTCGGGACGAATAAACAAGGAATGAACTTTCACACTGATTGCCAAACCTTCACCACTGCGATCTAGAATGTAACCTCTACGTGGAAGTGTAGTGATTTTGCTTTGAAATTGTTTTTGAGATAGCCGCTCTAATCTGGGGTCGATGGTGCCTTGAATGTAAATGGCTTTAATTGAAATGATGAGCGCAAAGCAAATAAAAAAAATCTTTAAAAAAGTTGCTCGAGTAAATTTGAATCTATTTTTTTTCATTTACCATTCTCTTGCAATACAATGACTTGCTCAGGAGTAGGAGGTTTCATATTAAATTTGTGTTTAGCAATTTGTTCTAAACGAAATGGTGAACGCAGACCATGAATTTTTAAATTTAGATTGTTATTAATTTCACGAGCATGCTTTTCTTTAACTTGAAGCTCATGAATATCGTAACTGATGCTTACGATTTGCAAGCGGACCCAGACAAAGGCACTAGTAAGGATTGTAGCTAATAAAATAAATATGATCGGTTTGCTTTTCATTTTTTTTCGTAGATCCTTAATTTTGCACTACGAGAACGTGGATTTAATTTTATTTCAGCTGCCGATGCTTCAATTGGTTTTTTGGTCAATGAAGTCACCACATCGATATTTTTTCTTCCCCAGTTTTTCACGATACGATCCTCGAGTGAGTGAAACGTAATGACTGCTAAACGACCTTTTTTTTCTAATTTAAGTGTAACATTATTTAAGAATTCGTCCAAATTCCTAAGCTCATCGTTGACGGCAATTCTTAAAGCTTGAAAGACTAAAGTTGCCGGGTGGATTTCGTCATATTTCTGAGGTCGTATTTTTTCTAAAAATCTGGTCAAACTATGTGTTGAGTTTGTTACGGTTCCGTTAGCAATCGCCTCATGAATTCTGATTGCGATTGACTTTGCGCCCCTCATTTCTCCATAAGCATTAAAAATATCAGTTAATTCAGTTGTTGTATGATTGATGAGTATGTCCCACGCACTCTCTCCTTGCGGAGGACGAGATAAACGCATATCTAGGGGGGCATTTTCAGTCAGCATAAAGCTCATACCGTAGGAAGCGTCTTCTAATTGGTTAGATGAGTATCCAAGATCAACTAAAACTCCGTCCCATGAATTTTCAAGGACAGCATCTTTAAAATTACCATGAAAAAAAGAAATTCGATCAGTTCCTTTTATTATTAACTTTGCTTTTTCGATAGCGGCAGCATCTAGATCGGCACTTGTGAGATGTATTTTATTATTCAAGTCTAGAATAGCTTGACTGTGACCTGCGCCACCCAAGGTTCCATCTAAGAACAAATATTTATTTTTATTCTGATTTAAAACAGGTTTAAAAGTATCTAGAACTTCAGCTAATAAAACTGGAAGATGACGGTTAACGACGGCGTCGTTTTTTTCGTTGTTCATTTTTTGCTAAAACTGGATTGAAATAATTTTCAAGAGCCTTTCGGGTGAGTTCGGTTGCTTTCATTCCACGGTATTCTCCATGGATGCATAATGTAGAAAATGAAAGTTTTTTTCCATTTTTCTCGGCAAATCCTACAAACCAATCATACCTTCCGGGAGGATCTGTTCCGTCGAGAGTTCCGGTTTTTCCACCAATATAAAAATCTGAATTTTCTTTAATCTTGCTTATTGTACGAAAGGCTCCGCGAGAGGTTCCGTTTGTTACGGTTCGGTTGAGCATGATTTTTAATTCGTTAGCTGTTTGGGAGTCGATCGCGTGACTAAATAAATTTGGAGTTTGTTCATAGATGGGTAAGCCATCGCTATCTGTAACTTTTTCAATGATTGCAGGTTCCATCATTTGGCCGTTATTGGCAACACTAGACGCAATGAGTGCGCCGTGAAGAGGGCTCAGAGTGTTTCCGCGAGTGAATCCGCTTGCAACTTCGGCAATTTCATAATCACTGGATGGGGGTTGAACAACGCTCGTATTTACGTTGAATTCAAATGGGATTAAATTATTGAATCCAAATTTTAATGCAGTTTTAAGAATGCCATCTTCTCCAACGCCAAAAATTCCAACTTTTCCAAAAACTGAGTTGACTGATTTTGCAAATGCATCTGCAAAAGTAATGAGTCTAGCAAAACGAGGTGAATCATTCGGATTTATTCCACCGGCTTTGAATAAATTTCTTTTATATAGGGTATGATAGCTTCCGACTACTGGGATGAGGCTATCGTGTTTTAGTTTTCCTGATTCAATTGCAGATGCAGCGGTTACAACTTTAAAAATAGATGCTGCGGGAAAAGTGCTTCGAAGTGCTAAGTTTTCATTATTCATTCCATGGCTTACCATCGAGAGAACTTTACCTGTACCCGGATCCATAGCTACAAATGCCCCATAATGAACTTTTGCAGTTGTAAATAACTTTGAAACGGTCTTCTGTAGTTCCTGATTTAAAGTGTATTCAACATTTAAAACTGTATCATCGTCGAGTTTAATTTTTTCATTTTCAACAGGAAGAGGAAAAGATTTTAGTTTTGGTCCCAAGGCTTCAATAATGTCTTTTTTTCGTAATTTTCCACCTAATGATTGAACAATTTTTGCACCAATAGAACTTGGAGAAAGGCTAGATTCTTCGGGGCTAATTTTTTTTATGGCAATATGGATGATGCTGAATGCAAGGATTGCAGAAAGAGAGTAAATAAGAATTTTAGACACTGAATTGAGTGCCGTACGAAGGTGCGAAAGCATGAACTATATAATAGACGTCGATGATTAATCAAACAAGCGGGAAATTACTGCCTAGCAATAATATGTAGATTAATGTCTATTCAAAAATCGCTTATAATGAGTATCGATAGGGGATAAAAATGTCGAAGACAAATTCAATTTTAATTTTAGTTTTCATTTTTACTTTATTTGGAAGTTCAGTCATTGCTGCAAATGGTGACGAAGGATCGAATCAGAAAAAATATAATTTCTGCGATGAATGGTATCGGTATTTGCATGTCATGTACTTGCCCCCAAACGAAGCGATGGCATTAAAGCCAACAAGTGAATCAAATTATTTATATGCGCCTTATGGAAATGCATTACTTAGAAAAACACCTGATTTTATTTATTCAAAAATGACTCAAGAACAGCGGAGCACATTTAATAGAGGGTTAGTTGAATTAATATCGTTTAATATGGAATCTGAAGAGAGGCCAATGTTTGTAGAGATGACACCAGAAATTCAAAAAAGCATACAAAGAGCACAAAAAGCGTTCAATGATATCAGAGACACGCTAATGGAAGCAGGAGTTAATGATAAAAAATGCGATCTACAAAAGGGTAAGTTATTAGTAGAAATGACCGCACAGATGAATCGTACTGAAGGTGCTGTTTATAATTTAAATATAATGTTTAATCAAAAAAACAATGAGGTAAATCAACTAATATTAAATCAGGATAACCAAAAAAATAATACGGACTCTATCAAGGTTCAGGATGATAAAAAAACAAAATCAAATCTTAATGAATTAAAATCAACGCCAGCAGAATCCATTCGATAGTTTTTTTATTTATAAAAAGAAATTGCAACTGCCGCAATGACTAAAATAAATGAAATAAAGTGTCGTAGTTGAGGTGTCTCACCTAATGCTAGCCAAGCAAAGACAGAAAAAACAATTAATGTAATACATTCTTGTAGTATTTTTAATTGGTATACGGAAATTCCACCAGTATAGCCAAATCGATTTGCAGGAACCTGCATGGCATATTCAGGCAACGCGATCAACCAGCTTCCTAGTATTGCAAGTAGTAAGGGTGAGCTTCTGAATTTAAGATGTCCGTACCAGGCAATCGACATAAAGATATTTGAAAGTATCAATAGAAAGACTGTTCTAATAATTGAAAAATAATTAATCGCATTCATAGGGTCCTTTTTAAAATATAAATTGAATAAAACTTAACCATATTTGAAGTTTAGTTTTAGAGGTTTGCGTTTAGTCGAAAAACCATAAGCTTCTAACATATTTTGTTCGAGGTATTGGGTTATTATTTGAAGTTCTTTGCCCCATTCTAGAATTCTAGTGAACGGGAGAGCATCCCAGAATTTTTCTATTTTTTTATCTGTATTTTTTTCTGTATTTATTTCTGTATATCTTTCTTTTATTTTTTTTGTTGTTTTTTGCGGTGTTGTTTTAGTTTTTTTAACTTCACTCAACAAAGTTTTATTAAGCCCACGCTCAGTATTCATTGTAGTTCTTGCGATGAGCCCAGTAATACTTCTTAAAAACCCCTGAAACGCTTTTCTTGATCTAGGGCGCACAACCAGGTGAAGATGATTGCCGCTATTTGCGTATTCATAGACTTTTACGCCGAATCGACTTTCCTGCTTTTTAATAATTGATTGAATTTTAAGAGCTCTTTCTGAGCATAAAAACGATTTACTACCCGTTGCGTGTGATGAGCGCATTACTAAATGCATGGGACGTTTTACAGTTACTGGTCTAGCGGATCTTGAATGGCCTTTTGCGTTTCGGGTTAACTGTTTTCGCCCTCTGGTTTCATTTTTAGCACGTTTATAACTTCTAAAACTACCGCCAAATTTCTTCTCACCAATTTTTTCAAAGCCAGTAAGTTGTAATTGTTTTGTCTTCACAATTAGTATTTATGATTTATTTTCAGCAATGTCAAATTAAAGTCTGTGTCAGATTCCTATTTCAATTATTTCGTTCTTAACTAGAGCATAGATTGATCGCTCATCACCCCCTGTGTGTGTGATTCGCTCTCGACCTTTACTTTTATTTATAAATGAAAGTAGAATAATTTCTTTTTAGCCAACGCAAATGAACTCATTAGTATTCATTGCAGAGGTATCCTTAAAAGAAACTAGAATAGGATTAAATTTCAAGCGATTATCACAGTGGCTTATTAAGATGCAGCCTTTGTCGAATCACTTCATACATTGTTGCAGAGATTGCATTTGATAAATTTAAACTACGAATTTTATCTGAAAACATCGGAAGCCCAATCACCCGATTCGAATAGCGACTTAAGAGTTCTTTCGGCAAACCTTTAGTTTCTTTTCCAAAAATCAAAACAACTCGCTCAGGAAATTCAATTTCATAGACCGATTGGTTGACATCCGATTCAACTAAATAAAATGAAATGCCTGGTTCATTTTCTTCAAGCCATACTAAAAAAGAATCAAAGTCGAGATGTTGTTTAAGATCAACGAATTTCCAGTAATCGAGACCAGCACGACGGACTTCTTTGTCATCAATTGAAAATCCTAGTTTACCCACTAAATGTAAAGTGGATTGAGTTGCAACACAAAGTCGTCCGGCATTTCCGGTATTGGGTGGAATTTCAGGCTCAAATAAAACCAAATGAATATGAAAATTTGGCTTGAGGGGTGGATTTTTTAAATAGGACATCAACGGGTCATCAAGGCTTTAACGTGTGGATCATACGTGCAAATGGAATCGTTTCGCGGACATGATCTAATCCGCAAATCCAAGCAACCGTTCGTTCTACGCCTAAACCAAATCCTGAATGTGGAACTGTTCCGTATTTTCTTAAATCTGTATAGTACTGATAGTCTTCTTCTTTAAGGCCAGAATCACGCACTGATTTTAATAAAGTTTGATAGTCTTCCTCACGTTGTCCGCCGCCAATAATTTCACCGTACCCACTTGGTGCGATTAGATCACAGCCCAAAGCTAGTCTTGAATCATTCGGATCTTTTTTAAAGTAGAAAGATTTAATTTGCGCTGGAAACCGATGTACCCAAACTGGATTATTATTGAATTCTTCACCTAGTGCAGTTTCCTGAGGCGCTCCGAAGTCTTCACCCCAAGGAACCCCGACCCCTCGTTTATCTAAAACTTTTAATGCTTCATCATATGTAATTCTTGGAAAAGGTGCTTTAATTTTTTCTAAAACTGAAATATCGCGTTCGAGTGCTTTTAATTCAACGGCTCTGTTTTTTAATACATTCCCGACCACATGTGTGAGCATCTGCTCGGCTAATTCCATATTATCATCTAAATCATTCCAAGCAACTTCGGGCTCAACCATCCAGAACTCTGTTAGATGTTTCCGTGTTTTAGATTTTTCTGCTCTAAAGGTTGGTCCAAAGACATAACACTTTCCAAATGCCATGGCGCCCACTTCTCCATAAAGTTGCCCGGATTGTGTGAGATATGCTTTTGTATCAAAATAAGGAGTTTGAAAGAGTGTAGAAGTTCCTTCGCAAGAACTTGGTGTTAAGATTGGTGCATCAAACAAAACAAATCCATTAGAATCAAAAAATTCTCGAATCGATTTAATAATTTCCCAACGCACACGTAAAGCAGCATGTTGTTTGCTTGAACGTACCCAGAGGTGTCGGTTATCCATTAAAAATTCTACACCATGTTCTTTAGGAGAAATTGGGTAAGGTTCCGCGATGTGATAGATTTCAATTTTTTTAACGGTCATTTCAAAACCACCGACTGAGCGCGGTTCTTTGCGGATAACCCCGGTAACTTGAATTGAGCTTTCTTGAGTTAATTTATCAAAGTCTTCAAAACTTTTCTCATCGCATTCGCCTTTGATCACTACTCCTTGCATGTGGCCTGTTCCATCGCGCATGAGTACGAATTTAATTTTTCCGCTGCTCCGTTTGCTATAAACCCAACCTTGTACTTTTACGGTTTGGCTCTCAAAACTTGAAGCGTTTTCGATGTAGAAACGTTTCATCGAGATCTCCCTGATTACTGCAATAAATTTGCAAGTTCGACGAGTAACTTCACGCCGTAACCGGTTGTAGAACGTTTCGGATAATATGGAATATGTCCGACTCCGTTTGCAACACTTGCAATGTCAACGTGCACCCATTTGGTGTTTTTACGGATGAACTGTAATAAAAACATGGCTCCTTTTGCAGTACCATTTGCTGGAGTGTCTCCAGAATTTCTCATGTCGGCATATTCACTTTTCAGATCTTCGAAGTATTCATCAAAGAGTGGAAGTTCCCAAACTCGTTCGCCTGAAACTGAAGCTGCTTTTTTAACGAGCGAATTAAATTTTTCATCATTACCCATAATTCCTGCGCAAGCTTTTCCAAATGTAATAGTTGCAGCTCCGGTCAAGGTTGCAAGATCAATGATGTAGTCTGGATTTTTGTCTTGAATATAATCCAATGCATCCGCTAAAACTAAACGTCCTTCGGCATCTGTATTGATGACTTCTACTGTTTTACCACTGCGTGCATGTAGAATGTTTCCAGGTTGAATTGCTCCCCCGTCAGGCATATTTTCGGCAAGTGCTAAAACGGCCATGATATGGGTTTTTGTTTTTAAAAGTGAATTGGTAACGATTGCTCCAATTGCAGCAGCGGAACCACACATGTCGTGTTTCATTTCTTCCATTTTTGCAGATGGTTTTATTGAAATACCACCGCTATCAAATGTGACGCCCTTTCCGACAAATGCGATTGTTTTTTTAGCCTTAGAGGGTTTGTATTCAATAATTACTAAACGGGAAGGATTAACGGAACCTTGTCCGACTCCCAATAAAAGTCCCATTTTTTCTTTTGCACATTCTTTTTCATCAAGAACGGTAATTTTTAAGCCATATTGTTTTGCAATTTCTACAGCTTTTTTAGCGTAGAGTTCTGGATGGAGTTCATTTGAAGGTTCGTTGCCTAAGTCTCTACAAATTTCAATTCCTGCAACAGTGGCTTGTGCTTTGGCGATACCCTTTTGAAATTTTGAAGAGGTATTTGAGTTTGAAGCGAGCAAAGTCAAATCAATGACTTCAATTTTTTTTGCCTTTTCAGAAGTAAAATATTTATTAAAACGATAACAGGTTAATGCAAAACCTTCGGTAAAAGCATAAGCAGCGGTCTCTTCATCCATCCCCAAGTCAGATTCTTTGGTCAGAAATGATTCTAAGTAAACTG
>CAZPTV010000054.1:0-8282 GCA_964589335.1 uncultured Bacteriovoracaceae bacterium | reverse complement strand
ATTGAGCATCGTTCTTTAACTGTGCTCCTTCAGTCGCATTCAAATTCATTCGGTTTTTAGAAATCATATCCAAAGCATTTTGAATATCATGATCCGAAACTCCATTCATCTCTGTTGCATTACTTGGGATCTGTTGATTCATCGTTTGGATTGCTTTTTTAGCACCTTCCAATTTAGCTCCATCTGTTTTGGCAACTGCAGATGCAGCAGGTTGCGCCTGCATCATCTGTCCTTGTGTTGCTGCAACTAAAGCAGCTTGTTGATTTGCAGTTAAACCTGCATTCAACTCAGGCTTTGTCATAGCTACACTGGCTGCCTGTTTTTCAGATTTCTGAAGTGCGATTGAATTTTTAATATTTTCTTGTTTCAATGAAGCCATTTTTGCATTTGCTTTGGCTTCGCCTTTTACATCAGGCTTTTGAGCTTTGCCACCCTTGAGCGCAGCTTGAGCTGCAGCTGTTTGGTCCTGACTTACTCCTTGTGCTTGATTCAAGATATTTCCAAATTCAACTTTTTTCACTTCTGAAGGCATTACTCCACGTGAAGGTGTACTGGAAACACCAGGTACATCTCCTTTTAGTTCCTGTGGTAATTTTGCCTGACTTGGAATTGCATTACTCACTCCTGCTGTCATCTCAACAGCTGGAGCGCTATTTATAAAATTTGCCATTTCATATTATCCTCCTTTCTTAGAATTGACGGCATCACCCTTTGAACCTGCGCCGCCTACTTGAGACGCAGAATCAGGTTTTTTCGCAGTTTCTGGGGCTGCCATCGTCGACGAAGCAGGAATGCGATCACTCGCGCCCCCACCTTGACCTGTCGAACGTTTACTAATGTTTTCAATCGAAGTTTTATTTGAATGGCCTGTCATCAATTCGGATAATTTCGCTGAGCGACCCTTTTCCATTGTATTCATAATTTTAGCCATTTTTTTAATATCCATTTTCTTTAACACATCCCCTGCCAACTCATCATCAAGTGTTTCAAATACTGCAGCAGAAGATTTGGGTGACATCGTTTCAAAAACCGTAACCAATTTATTTACGCGCTCTTCGGCTTCTGATTTTTTCTTTTCATGTTCGCCTGATATTGCAGCACGAATTTCTGTTAACTGTTTAATTTTTTCATCAAGCGCCTTTTCTCTTTCTTTAATCTTTTTTTCATAATCTTCAAGCTCAACAACTTTTTGTCTTAACTCTTCTTGTTTTTTCTCTAACTCTAATCCAAATTCTTTTTGATTTTTATATTCCTTTGAATCAGGGATTGTTATTTTTTTATTTTCAGAAACTGATTCCTCTGCTTTTACTTCTTCCTTTTTGGCGCTTTCCGAACCAGCAACGACTTTGCTTGAACCAAATATGATGGCAACACAAACGACTACAACAATCATGCCCAACTTCACAAACTTAACCATTTTCATTACCCTCTTCATCATTTTGTAAACTTCTAGCGCGCATAATATAAATATCGTCTAGTTTCTTAGTTTCTTGTTTATTTAAATAATCTTTATATTCTTCTTTTTGTTTTTCTTTTAACTTTTCAAGTGTCTTAGACTTTTGACTCGCTTGAACGTATTCAATTCGCTTTTTCTCAGTTAGCTTTTCTCCTCGCTCAATTTCCATTTGTTTTCTTTGAATTCTAATTTTCATTCCATTGATGTACTGATCAATAATTGCAATATTTCCAACTGAGAGACTGTCTTTTTTTTCTGCAATTTCTGTCGCATCAACGATGGTTTGCCCAAGTTTGCCTTGCATTTCATTTTTAGCATCGACCATTTGTCCTAAAATATTTCGGGCAAGATTCCACTCTTGAAGACGTTTGTCTTCTTGACGTTTTCTTTCTTTCAAAACTGTTTCTAATTTAAATTTATATTTTTTAGCCATTTCTTAACCTTTTGCTATTGCAGCGATCGATTCAAGCTGCGTTTTTGCTTGTAAAAAATCGGATCGATCTTCTACATCTTGTTTTAAAAAACTTCGAATGCGTTCATTAATTGAAACAGCAATATCCAATTTTGGATTCGAGCCTTTTACGTATGCACCGATATTGATGAGATCTTCATTCTGTGCATAAATAGCCATTAATTCACGTAGTTTATCAGAAGCATCACGATGCTTTTTATCAATTACCGAACGCATCACACGACTGACACTTGCGGCAACATCAATCGCGGGGTAATGGTTTCGAGCTGCGAGTGAACGAGATAAAACAATATGCCCGTCTAGAATCGAGCGTGTTGCATCTGCAATCGGCTCATCTAAATCGTCCCCTTCAACTAACACTGTGTACAAACCAGTGATACTTCCTTTATTAGCTCTAGTCCCTGCTCTTTCTAAAAGTTTTGGTAAGGTTGAAAATACGGATGGCGTATATCCCTTACTTGCTGGGGGCTCACCCATTGATAATCCAATTTCTCTTTGTGCCATACAAAAACGAGTTACAGAATCCATCATTAAAAGCACGTCGTTTTCTTGATCACAAAAATATTCTGCAATTGTTGTCGCGATAAAAGCTCCTCGCATACGTAATAAAGGAGATTTATCAGAAGTCGATACAACAACAACAGATCGAGCTAAACCTTCTGGACCTAGATCACGCTCGATAAATTCATTTACTTCACGTCCCCGCTCACCAATCAATGCAATCACATTTACATTTGCTTTTGTATTTCGTGCCATCATGCCTAATAAAACACTTTTACCAACTCCAGAACCAGCCATAATTCCCATTCGTTGGCCTTTTCCACATGTCAAAAAAGAATTGATTGCACGCACACCTAAATCGAGTGGCTCATGAATGGTTGAACGCTCTAATGGATTTACTGTGGAACCATAAATACTTCGTTTTTCAACATGTTTTGATCTACCTGGAATAACTTTTCTTTGCGTTGGAATGAGAGGTCCTTTGCCATCAATCGGCTCTCCCTTACCATCAATCACTCGTCCCAAAAGCCAATCACCAACCTGAATGGTTGCTTCGCCTTTTGTTAAAATAATTTTACTTGAATTGCTTACGCCTCTGCATTCATCGAGTGGCATCATAATTACTTTTTTATCTTTAAACCCAATGACTTCAGCTTCTACACCTATTTCAGAGCTTGAGTTTGAATTTGTAGGAATAATACGCGCAATACTTCCAACCGTTGCGCCAGATAAAAAACCTTCAAAAGTTAACCCAATACTCTTTGAAAGCTTTCCCTTTTCTTTATAGAGAAGCATATTCGAAAGGCGATCGTAATAGCCCTTCTCGGTCAAACGATATTGATTTTCGTTTTCCTTATCCAAAGCTTCCCTGCAACTTTCTTTCAGATCGTCCTAATCTGAAAAATCACGACGATTGATTATCAAACGCCTTGATTACATTCTCTAATTGAACGGAGAGCCTAGCATCTACTTCTCCAAATTCAGTTTCTAGTCTACATCCCGAGTCTTTAACATCAGGATCAAGCTCTATACTTATATTTTTTAGCTGTCCGAGATTTTGCGCAAGATCGGTCTTAATTACCTCTGCGGCAGAATATACCTCAGCACTCACAAAAATCTTTATATTCTCCCTCGTTCCCATTCGATCGATCAATTGTGTGATCAAGCGGGAAGTATATTCCTTATCCACTTGTACTTCTTTAAGAATAACCATCTTTGCAATTTGTGAAACCATTTTCATGAGCATGGATTCGTTTGCTTTAAAAATTTCTGATCTCATTGAATCAAATTCAGAAATCATTTTTTCAAAACTCGCGACCATTGGCTTTGCTTCGTTCAAAACCATTTCATGGGCTTCTTTTCGTCCTTCGCGAATTCCAGATTCAAATGCTTCTTTTTCAATTCTTTCTTTTATGACTGCAAGTTCTACTTCGAGTCGTTTCTCAACTTCGTTTAAAATTCTTTCTTCGTCTTCAGCTAAAATTGAAAGGGGGCCCTTCGTTAACGAATGCACTTCAAAACGGCTGTTTTTTACTTCATTTGTCTTAAAGCCCTTTTGAACATTTGAATATTTGATCCCTTTTGAATCGTTTAATTTTCCGGGTACAAACTGATCAACGGTATAGGTTTTAGGCACGGGCACACTAACAATGTTGTGTGCCCCTTCCGATGAAATTTGGTTTGAAAAAATCTTAATTGATTTTTGATCTTTATCAGACAAGGGCATCGCCTTCGCCTCCGCGGCTGATCATAATCTTTCCTTCCGCTTCGAGACGTTTTGCAACGTTTACAATTTCTTGTTGTGCGCCTTCTACGTCTGACAAGCGAACTGGACCCATTGCCTCGAGATCGTCTTTGAGCAACTGACCCGCGCGCTTGGACATATTGCGGAAGATTTTTTGTTTGATCTCGTCCGGAGCGGTCTTGAGAGCAACCACCAACTTGTCGTTTGGAACTTCTTTGAGAAGTTGTTGCATGCCACGATCGTCGATGTAGCCAATATCTTCGAACACGAACATGAGTTTTCTGATTTCCTCTGCAAGTTGTGGATCTTTTTCTTCCACACGTGCCATAATGTTTTGTTCTGTTGTCTTGTCCATGACATTGAGCATTTCGGCAATTGGTTGTACGCCTCCGAGTTGCTGTGTATCGATGGATCCCAAAGTTGCAAGTTCTTGTTTAAGAACCTCGTCAATTTGAGCAATGAGTGACGGGCTAACAAAGTCAAGATTTGCAATTCGTAAAACAACTTCAGTCTGAATTGCTTCAGGAAGCCTTTTGAGAACTTCCATTTTCTTTTGAGATTCTAAATGTGCAAGTATCAGTGCAATGGTTTGTGGATGTTCATTCACTAGAAACCCGGATAAAGTTCTAGCGTCAACAAGTTCAAGCGCTTCAAGCGTTCGCGAACCTTCGATGACCGATAATTGTCCCATAACAGTTTTTGCGCGATCTTCACCCAGCGTTGCAAGAATAAAGTCTCTGCCACCAGCGCTTCCAAAAATAATATCTTCTTCTTCTGCGATTTGAGAATAAAACTCCTCAAGAACTCTTCGCACAACAGTGATCGATGCTTTTTGAACAAGTCCCATCGAACCAATGATTCTTTTAATATCATTATCTTTCATTTTTTTAAAAACCTGTGAGGTCACTTGTGTTCCAAGCACATTCAAAAGAAGTGCGGTTTTCTCAAGACCGGTCATGGTTTCGAATTCAATTGTTGGTTTCAATCCTAAATCTGCCATTTCTTCATCCTCAGTATTTTTAAACTAAATCACTTTCCCACAGCCGCAGCTTTATCCTGTTTGATTGCGTTCACTGCGGGCGCTGTCGGTAACCGGTGTACCCATTCGTGAAGAATCATTGCTGCTTTTTGTGGATTATTTTCAATTAATGTCACAACTTTTTCTTTAATCATTTCCCCTTCAACTTTTTCAGGATCGACCTTATCAACAATTACAGGAATTGCTTCTTCAAGGTGACCCAACTCAGTTTCTTGGGCTTGAACTTTTTCTAATTCCTCAATTGTTTTCGGTAAAAATGATTCCATGTTTTCAACTGTATTGTCGGTAAGCCATGTAACGAATGGTTTCACAACAAAGAAGAAGAAGAGAGCGATAATGATTCCAATCACAAGATATTGAACCAAGCTGACAATCATTTTCTTTTTTTCTTGAGCTGCAATTTGTTTTTCAGCTTCGTTCAAGTCAGCCTTTTGGAATTCCATATTTTTAACTTCAATGGTATCTCCACGTTTTGGATCCAAACTCACAGAAGATGCAATAATTGACTTAAATTCAGCCAATTTTTCATCACTCCACTTTTGAAATACAGCGGGTGAATTTTCATCTTTCGATGCAGGATCGCGCTGATATAGACCATCTAATAATACCGCCACAGACATCTTCTTAATTGATCCAACGGGCTTGATTACTTTTCTAATGGTCTCTGGGACTGCAAAATTTCTAGTTTCAAAACCCTTTTGTGTGTTGCTTCTTACTTCAGGCGTTACACTTGCAGGTGCTGGTCCCGGCGTGTTCGAAGCTACACCCGGAGGCCCCATTGGCACGGGTCGCGAGCCATCCATTACTTGATTTTCTTTTTGTTCTGACTTCACCGCCGAGCCCTCTGCATCGTATGACGTGGAAGTTTCAGATTGCTGAGAAAAGTCCATATCTAAAGATACCTTAGCGATGACTTTTCCTTCTCCAACAACTTTACTTAAAATATCCTGAATTTTTTGTTCATAATCATTTTCTTGTTTTTGTTGAAACTCAATCATGAAAGCAGTTTGCGTTGCCAATGGATCGTTTGTGTTCTTAGAAAGAAGCTTTCCATTTCCATCTACAATCGTAACATCATTGGTTTCCATTCCTTCTATTGCCGAAGAAATCAGATGCGCAATTCCATTTAATTGTTTTTCAGAAATTTGCACACCTGGCTCAATTTCTAGAACCACACTTGCTGTTGCCTTTTTGTGGTCTTCTACAAATGTAGAATGTGCAGGTAAAGCAAGATGCACTCGAGAGCGCTTAACACCTTTTAAATTATTTATTGTTCTCATCAACTCGCCTTCTTTGGCGCGTTTTTCATTGAGACGCTGAACAAAACTTGTTGTTCCAAAACTTTGTTTATCAAAAACTTCATAACCCACAACACCCGTTTGTGGCATGCCCATCGTTGCAAGCTCAAGTCTTAAATCATAAACTAGATCAGGCGGTATTTTTATAGTCTTGCCGTCATTTTCAACTTTAAATGGAATACGTTTTTCACGTAATAATCGCATGATTGAAGTCGCATCTTCAGCCGCTAGATTTGTGCCGAGAATTTGATAATCACTGCTTCCAGCCCAGAAAAAGAGGGAAACGAAAGCGATGAGTACACTGATGCCCGTGAAAAGAACTGCAAATCTCTTCATCGGAGAAAGTGTGCGGATAAAATCCTGAATCTGCTTATTAACTTTTATAAAAAATTCAAACACTAGTTATGCCTCCATTAGACTTCAAATTTGCATACGCATAATTTCTTTATATGCGTCGATTACTTTATTACGAACTTGCATCATCAAACGAAAGCTCATGTCGGCTTTTTCGATCATCAGCATGGTTTCATGAATATTTTTATTTCTACCTGCAATCAATTCTTTAGCAGCATGATCCGCTTGAAGTTGGATTTCATTTACCTTGTCCATGCTTTCTGAAAGCATTTGAGTAAAGGAGCGTGATCCCGCACCCGCTTCGGTTTGATTTGAAAACGGGTTTTGATGATTGGGAATTTCTTTAGCAATTGTATTCTCTACCGAACGACCGTTTTGCGTAATTTGTTCTAGATTTCCAGAACCCATGAACTGCCCGATATTTTCAATTGTCATATTTGCCATGAGTTATCCCCTATTTTCCTATATCCAATGCTTTATTGGCCATTGCTTTTGCTGAATTCAAAGCTTGCACGTTTGCTTCATATGAACGTTGCGCTGAAATCATGTTGGCCATTTCTTCAACTGGATTAATATTTGGCATCGCGACCATTCCATCTGCATTTGCATGCGGATGTTTTGGATTATAGACCATTCGTGGAGCTCTTGTGTCCTGATGAATTTCAGTCACTTGAACGCCTTGTGCACTTTCATCCATTTTTCCTGTTAAAATTTCTGCAAAGTTTTCACGATCAGCTTGCGCTTGAAAAATTGGATCTTGTCTACGATATGGACCACCCTCTTCTGATTCAGTCGTTTCTGCGTTGGCTATGTTAGAAGAGATTGTGTTCATTCTCGTTTGTTGAGCATTCATTCCTGATGAACTAATACGCATGCTACTGAAGAAGTCCATTAACGGTTACCTCCACCCTCATTGATTGAGTATCTTAATAACCCCAATTTTTTACGCATCAACTCTGTCGCCGTATTATATTGAAGTTCATTCTCTGCCAAAGAAACCATTTCACTGCCACGATCTACTGTATTGCCATCAAGATTCATCACGCCGTTCGGATTATCATAAATAACTGGGTCAATATTACCTTGTTCTGCTTTTCCAAAGTGTTGTGGGTCACTCGTCTCCATTTGAAGACGGTCAGAAACTTGTAGCGCATCTCTTAACGCGCCTTCAAACTCCATTTTTTGAGCGTGATAGCCCGGAGTATCTGCGTTTGCAATATTACTGGATATAATATTTTGATTAGCCAAACGAAAATTCATCGCGGCATTCAATCCAGCAACTGTAGAATCAAAAATTTTATCTGCCATGTGAGGTTCCCTCCTGGAACAAACACACTCCAACAATTCATAATGAAGCAAGGCTTACGCCATGTGCATGGGTAGTCAGGATTTCGTCTATAAACTCGGCAAATATGACG
>CAZPTV010000053.1:0-8295 GCA_964589335.1 uncultured Bacteriovoracaceae bacterium | reverse complement strand
AACCAATTCGCGCAAAATTAATTAATCATTTCAAAAAACCAGAAGGTTTGCGTTGTTTTTTTAAATCTAAATTAAGTCTTTCAAAACAAGAAAACCCTGAGGTTGAAATACTCGAGGGACAAGCATCATTTATTGTTCAATCGTTGACGAAAGCCAATGCATGGGTAGTTTTAGAAGAATCAGGCAGTGCGGTTTCAATGGGCGACTGGTTAGATGTTTATCCACTACTACTGATGACTGACGACTGGACTGAGGCACTTGACGACACTTCTCAGGCGTTCAACGCAAAAGGATGTTGCTAAAGGTTTTTATGAAAATTCTTGTAACAGAAAATCTATTAAAATATGAAGATATCTTGGCTGGGCTGACACAGCCTGAACATGGCGCTCAAATTATTTTTGCAGGAATAGTTAGAAATTTAAATCATGGTCAAAAGGTATTAGCAGTGAGTTATGATGCGCACAAAAGGATGACAGAAAAAGTGTTTTCTGAAATTTCAAATGAAGCATTAAAAAAATGGGGAAAATCTCTTGATGTAAATATATTTCACAGAATTGGTAAACTGTACGTCGGTGAAATCAGTGTGTTAATAGCAGTGAGTTCTGTACACAGAGACGAGGCATATGAAGTGTCACGATATATAATTGAACAGATTAAGTTACGAGCACCTATTTGGAAAAAAGAGCATTATGAAAATGGTGAAACTGAATGGCTAAAGGGTCACGAACTGTGTAAGAGTTCGCATTCATATAGTCTGTAATGGGTTTATTCGTTAGCAAAAAAAGTAGTGTATGACCATTGTTCTGATGAACAACTAACTTCGTAAGGCAGACAACGTTGTGCTGGAACATATTTTAGTTTTAATTGCTCGCAGATTTCACGCCAAACTAATCCATGAGAAATCAATAAAAAATTATTATGACTGTATTTGTTTATTAATTCAGTAATTCCAATTCGAATTCGATCAGAGAATTCTTGGTAAGGTTCTCCTGCAGGGGGATTGGGCCTAATTGAAAAAAATGGATTTTGACGTACAGGTTGTTTCTCCCATAAGCCTAAATTTTGCTCATCAAACGCGTTTGAGTAAATGATAGGAAGTCTTAAAAGTTCTGCAATGATTTCTGCCGTTTCTTTTGTTCGAAGAGAGGGACTTGCAATGATAGTGGTGTATTTTGTTTCTGCCTTCTTTAGAACTAATGCAAGTTCTTGAGATTCAGCTCTACCATTGGAATTTAGAGGAACATCCCATGCCCCACCGCAAATTAAGTTAAATAGAACAGCATCAGTCTGTCCGTGACGAATAAAGGTGAACTTCATGTCACACCTCCTTAAATGTATTCTTCGCAAGGAAAGTGCCAAGATTTAAAGGATCTAATGGCTTTTAACTGAAAAAATAATTTCAAACTGTGTAGGTCAAGACACAGTTTGATGTTCTTGTGTGTGAGAAAATGGTTTGGTACATTAACAAATGAAAATGAACTCAAATCAATACAAATTTTCAGGGTCAAAGTTACCGTGTGGACGAGAAAATCCAACTCACGTTAAACCAAAACAAGAACGAGTACTTGAAGCATGGAATGAACAATTAAAAAAATATTTAGAAGACCAAGACTTAAGATACACAGAACAACGCTGGAAAATTGCGAAAATTATTCTACAAACGGGCGGACATCTTGATGTTTTAGGACTTACTGAAAAAGTTAAAGAAGAGCACCCTGAAATTGGTGCGGCTACAGTTTATAGAACAATTAAAGTATTAATAGATGCAGGAATTTTAGAAGAATCCCTTACAGATGAAGCCGGTAGGGTGATTTATGAAATTCATGATCAAGATCACCATGATCATATTGTTTGCTTAGACTGCAATGCGATTTTTGAGTTTAACAGTGATAAAATTGAGAGAGACCAAAAGGAAATCACTGAAAAACTACTGTTTACGAATGAACGTCACCACCATGTTATCTATGGACATTGTTTAGAGTATAAGAAATCAAAATAAACCGACTAAATTAATCAACAAATTGAAGTCAAATTAACACCCGATTTTTAAAATAAATCGCACCATGCGGTGCAAAATTTTCATTGTCATTCACGAATTTAAGATGTAAATACCACGCGACACAAAGCATCAAGATGCTGTAATTAGTTGCTAATATTTTTAGTGTAAAGAAATTGCCGGTTTGGCATTTAGATTGCGTAAAACGTATAAAGATTAAACGACCTGAGGAGGTTGAAATGAAGAAGTTCACACAAGCATTATTAGTTTACTCAATTATTTTTTCTACTCTTGCACAAGCACAAGTGCGGCCACGACCAGGCGGACCAGGTACAAATCCTCGGCCACCAGGAACGAATCCACGTCCACCAGGAGGACCGGGAACAAACCCACATCCGGGCGGACCAGGTACAAATCCAACTCAACCACCAGCACCAGTGCCAACCTACACTCCAAATCCAACCCAAGCGCAACAAACAGGTTTTGGTGAAGGTCATCCTCAAGGACAACGCGAAGGAAATGATCGAGGACCAAGCGAAGGCCGTGAAGCAGGTAGAGTTGCTGGCTACAATCAAGGTTTCAAAGTTTGTGGTGATCAAGAACGCCAACGTCAATATGATCAAGGTTACCGACATGGTTTAATCGAAGGCGAACAAACCGGATCATATGAAGGAAATCAACAAGGTCAAATTAATGGTAATAATGAAGGAAATCGCGACGGAGATGCAGACGGACGTCGTCGTGCAGATCGAGATGCAAATATAGCAGCAACACCAGTAGGATCGGCGCAAGGCGAACGTGAGGCAGAACAATCTGATGCTGCTCAAAAAGGTTACGCAGATGGATTAGTTGCAGGTGATCAAGCTGCGCGCGATGAAGCTCGTCGTGTAGATTATCCTCGTGGTCGACAAGATGTGAAAAATGAAAAATATGCTGAACCAGTTCAGAATCAAGATCGTTTTGCACAAAAAGTGGTTCAATCTGCATCAAGTCTAGCAAAAGCTTTAGGTCTGAAATCACTTTCAGAAAAGCTTAGCAAGCTTTCTGCGTTAGCATCACATAACGAAAACATTAATATTGTGAATGTAAATGCAAGTCCTGATTTTCGTTATAGTCATCCAACAAAAACATTTCCTACTCAAGTTGAGCAACAAGCTTATTTGAATGGTTATCGTTCAGGATATACACAAGGATTTAGTTCAACATATAAACCTCAATTCGATAATAATTATCAAATTGCTTATAATAATAACTACCCAGCAGGTTGCAACGCAGGCAGAAGTCAGGACTTTCGTTATGAATATGCTCGCGGAAGAGATGCTGGTCGTCGCGAAGGATATCGCATAGGTTTCGACCGAGCGTATCGTCCGGCGTATGATCAAGCGTATGGAATCGCATTTCAAAATGCTTCACAGAATGCTTATCAAAATAGTTATCAAGCATATTATAATCAACACTTTGAAGCTGCGAGAGCTCGAGCATATCAACGTCGTTATACAGAAATTTACAACTCAAATTTCAATACGGCTAAAAACTTGAAGTTCAACCAGATGTATCCAACTTATGCTGATCAAGAATACAAACGTGGTCGTGCGGATGAAGAGCAAGATTTTGTAAATCGTCCATTACGAATCATTGGAGTGGAAGCAACTGAAACAATTCAAAACGGATTGTTTGAACCAGGCGAACCGCTTCGTGTTAGATTGCAGGTTAGAAATTTTTCAACATCTGCAATGGCAGCACAAGATGTGACATTGTCAATTCGTGAAAATTCAAACTTAGGTGCGGTGATAAATGTGCCTCTTGAAGGACTAGTTCAAGGTCTTAAAAACAAGAGCGTTACAGATATTTCTCAAGCGCTTGGTTTTGCGTTGACTGAAAAAGCAGTAAAGCAAGGTTCAAGCTTTACAGTTACCGTCAAGCACAGAGGATTGGTAATGAGTGAAGATACAATCGATCTCACTGCTCAGTTTGCACTTGATGTGAGTTTTGCTGAACCACCTGTACTTAAAGAGGGAATTGAAACTCCAATTAAAGTATTGGTCCGCAATCAATCACAGACTGCAATTGATGCAGGAACATCACTCACATTGGTTTCTAAGCCAGAAATGCTAGAAGTCACAAAAGGTGATGCATTGTTGAGCGCAATTGGCTCCGGACAAGAGCAGGTCATTGAATTTAGAGGAATAGCTAGAATTTCCAATTTGGAAGGGCAATTCCCGATTTCAATTTCTGCGAAAGAGAAAACCGGACGTCGAATCGGACTATTAGAAGGTATTAAGGAAATTCCAGTTAAGAATGATTATAAAGTAACCATTCGAGACAGTCTTCCTAACCTTCGTAATGCTGATAAAGTGAAAGTAGAAATGAACATCTTAAATGTAAGTTCAAGACTTTCAACCGGTAGCGTTTCAGTTCGTATTAAATTTCTTGGACCAAACGCTGATAACTTTAGCGTGAAGGGCGACAATCCCGTTTTAGTAAAATCAATTGATCGCGGCGATAGTGAAAAAGTCGAATTCAAAGTGATCTCTAAGAATTCAAACTCAGGTGGTACATTAGAGTTTGAAGTCGTTGAAAGTGGAACGGTTGTTGTTGTTCATAGAGAGAATTTTTAAACCACAACTAAACTGGAAAAAAATAAAGGATAAGGAATATTGCAATGACCCCCGCAAGGCATTCGTATTCCTTGTTCTTTAAGTACTGATTAAAAGAAAACCCTTGAAACAGCTTGTTAGGTGATTTCAGGGCAAGCAGAAGGCCCGCTGGCTTAGGCCAAAGCGGGCCTGTGTTTTTTTGTAGTTCGCGATATTTATCTCCGAAATGTTTAACAAGATTTTTTTCTTCATGTCGAATTGTGTGTTGGTAAATTAAAACGGTTAATCCACCAAAAAATATAGTCACAAACCAGTGTTGAATCGTAAGGATCATGCCAAGAGAAAGGATACATGAACCCAAATATAACGGATGTCTTGCGATCATGTATGGTCCTTCACATGCAAGCTCTTGGTCTTTTTTAAGATAACCCGCAGCCCAAGCTCGTATGAGAACACCCAGGGCAGCAATGATTAGCCCAATTTGATGAGGGCGATGACCTAAGTAAAAAAATGGAATAATAAAAACAGCAAACCTCTGTGCGATTTCTCGAAATCGAGTGTGATCAATCGTTTTTTTGTACAACCATTTTAATGGATTCATGCTTGTTTTTTGTCCTAACTTAAAAGGTATAAGAAAATCCCAGTGAAACTCGATTATTGTCCTGAAACTGCTCAAAAAATCCAACTTTTTTAGAGGGTAGCGCAAAAAAGATATCACCACTTAATGTGGACTTTAAATTATCTGTGAGTTGATAACCAATTCCTGGACTCCAATAGCCGTCTAAATTAATAGTACTTGCGGCAATTATGTTTGTAATTTTGAACAACGAGGTCACACGATCTTCAAGATATAAAACTAGATTTTTATCAAATGGTTCACCGTTTGGAAGGCCATCAACTTGTAACTGTCCTGGAGGACGTTCTATTTTTGGAATCGTTTTTGTATAAATAAACATTGTATTTAAATATAAGATGGTTCCTAGAAATTTTTTTTCAAAGGTGTGATCAATTCCAAATACACCCTGAACATAGTCATCTTTTAAAAGGTCATCTCTAAATTCATCTGCTGCATTTCTTGCTCGTGTATTGTCTCTGTAGTAGTAAGCAGTTTCAAATCGAATTCCATAGGTAGTATTGAATACATCTAATGATCCAGCTCCATCAAATCCGAACATTTGCAAGCGATGATACGATGGATAAATAGTTAAAGTCAGAGGTAAGTCTGGGTTTAAAGCGTCGCCCTTTTTTGTGAAGGTAAAACGAGGGTTTTTTTCGACTCCGTTAAAGTAAGATAAAGAAAAATCCCACCCACCCATGCGGAGAGCTTGAAATCGTGTTCCTGCTTGCCATGTCTTTGGATAAGTTGGTGTTTCAATTCTATATCGTAATGGTGCTGAAATTGTTTCAGCTTTTACGCGAGTAGGAAGAGGTAAAAACCATCTGGAATCATTTTTTTGAAATATTTGTGGTTGGTCTGTTGGAATATCGAGCGGAAAAATATTGGCTCTAAAATATGGTGAAAATAAAATCTCAAACAAATAAGAACTGTATTCAACAGGATGAAGATAAAGCCGCGCGGTTCCTTGTGGAAGTTTTTGTGATAATAATAGATCGGTCATATCCCTTGCGTTCCACTGGTCAGTCGGATTAATCTGATCAGAAGCTCCCCATGTAATAATTTGATTACCGACTCTAATTTCAAAACTTTGAGCGGAATAATCAAGCCATGCTTCTTTGAGTTCTAGTTTTGCTCTAGTTTTATTTTTTGGAAGACCGCCGACTGGATCAGGCGATCTTAACATTCCCCATGGAATTAATTTCGCATTAAAAGATTTAAAATTTGCTCCAGTTTCGAATTCAAAGTCTAAACGTTCTTGATAAGAATTATAATTTTCAATGGGTTGAGCATAGAGTAGGAAATTTTGATTCAGTCTTCCGGTAGTGGGTTGAAAATGTACAGCAGGCGCTTTTGTAGATTCTAACTCACTCGCGCCAAAATCATCTTCAAAATCATCTGATCTAAGTGATTTTAAAGGTAAAATACAAAAAATTAAGCATGAAAGTAAAAAGGTGTTTAAAAGTCTATTAGTTAACATTTGTTTCTAAATAATCTATTCGAAGTACCGATAATAGAACAAGAACTTTTAAAGGTCAGAGGGGCAATTTTTTCTGCACCGCCATAGAAAGAGGGATGGATGAGGACGAAAAACTATAAAAAATGGGTATTTGTTTTATCTTCAATTTCTTTATTTTGTGCACAAGTTTATGCAGAGGAGACCCCTTCGCCAGAGAACTTGTTGAAAAAATCGCTTCAAGCGATTCATACACAAAATGAACAATCACTTTATGTTATGAAACTTATTGGATCTGGTGGCGACGTAAGTACACGAGAAATGAGAGTTTGGTTTAAAAGCGTTAGCGATGATGACGCAAAATTAATGATTAAATTTACGAAACCCGCAGATATCCGTGGAACAGGTATTTTAATGATTTCAGAAAAAGGAAAAGCACAAGATCAGTGGTTATATCTACCTGCGCTAAAAAAATCACGAAGAATAAAGGGGGGCAATCCTGACGAGCCATTTTTAGGAAGTGATTTTAGTATGGGGGATTTAAGCGGTGCAAAAGATGGAAACCTACAATACCGAACAGAGGGAATTAAAAAATGCGATGAGTTTGATTGCTATGTTGTTGTTGGTGAATCCAAAGACGCAAGTGCTGACTCAACGTATTCGAAAAAAGTCTATTGGATACGAAAAGACAATTATCTTGGTGTGAAAGCAGAATTTTATAATCAATCCAATCAACTTGAAAAAGTTCTAACACTTTCTAAAGCTAAAAAAGATGGAAATCGTTGGGTGGTTGATTCTATTGAAATGAAGAATCTACTTACAAAACATTCTACAGTTATGGAATTTGTAAAGCGCGATACAAAGTCAGTTCCTGCTGATTCAATTTTTACTGTAAACTTTTTAGAGAGGCAGTAATGACGAAAAAAGGCAATCGCGCAACTTTGATTGGGATTACACTTTTGCTCGTATGCGGCTGTCTTGGCTTTACTTCTTGCGGTAAGGCAAAGAAAGATGATGAAAAAGTTATCAATATAAATAGTTCAACGGGCGAGACAACCACGGAACAAGACATTAAAACCGTTTCACAGTTGTATGATTTATATATTAACGAAACTGGATTGGATAAAAATCAAATCGTTAACATTGCAAATAAAATGAAACCAGAGCTAGAGGCAATGTTTGGAATGAATATAGATGTAAATCAAATTATGGATGCACTGAGCAGTGTAACACCAGACACATTTAAAAATGGAATTAGTCCTAATAAAGTTGCAGGTGTGATGTTTCAGCACTTACCTATGTTGAATTGGTTTACTGGAGATATTGAGCTATCAGAACAGCAACTTTACGATAAATTAAATATATATTTTAAAAATGCTTCAGAGCCAGCTTTAAAAGGACTGATGAGAATTTTAAAGCGATTCGATGAGCCATGGTTAAATGGCGATGGAAATGGAAAATTTAAAATCAAAGAACTTTCTTTTCCTTTTTTAATTATAAATGCAATGAATAATTTAGAAATTCCACAGGGTGGTATTGATTTAAATTTTCAATTGCCAGTTGGACAACTCGAAACAGTTATAGCCAAAAAAGCTCTAGAACAAAAGTTAGAGCAACAAGTGTATGGAAG
>CAZPTV010000052.1:0-8355 GCA_964589335.1 uncultured Bacteriovoracaceae bacterium | reverse complement strand
CCTGACGAAGATGAGGAAGACTCTGCTGGATTCGTACATAAAATTTTACAAAAATCTGAACGTACTCAGAAAATTTGGGGATTTTCTTTTTTTGCCGTCGGCGGGGTAATCTTAATTTTAACTGCGCATCCTTTTATTAATGCACTTCAACTGTCAGCCCAACATTTTGGAATTAGTGAATATGTTTTTATTCAATGGATTGCACCGATCGCATCTGAGTTTCCAGAAAAAGTTACAGCGTTCAACTGGGCTCGACATCCCAAAAAAGTACCAATGGCAATCATGAACATGCTCTCATCCATTGTATGCCAATGGACGCTGTTTGCCGGTATTGTTCCCCTTATTTTTTCAGTAAGCGCAGGTGAATGGAGTACAATTCATTTTTCAAAATTTCAGGAAACTGAATTATTACTAACGATTGCTCAGTCTGCCGTTGCCGTTGCATTGCTAGCAGATTTAAAAATTCAATTTTACGAAGCAGCCGGATTATTCATATTGTGGCTGTTTCAATTTTTTGTTCCGCAATCAAGAGAAGAAATTGCATTTGTATACTTAGCTTGGTTTACCCTAGAAATGATTCGACTATTATCTAAACCATCGCAATGTGTCGCATGGCATACTTTAAAAATGATTCTTCTTGGAAAAAAACTAAATTAAGACTTTCTTCGTTTCTTTTTTTTCTGTTTGTAAAAATATCGAATAATCATAAGAGCCGTAAACGACATAATTAAAATAATCATCCCGTGTTCAAATGCACGGACATATTTTAATACATTTTCAACAACATCGCCAAAATAATAAAAGGCTCCTATAAAGATTGGCACAGAGAGTAGTGCGGCAAGCCCATCATAAAAAACAAAAACAACAAATGGGACTTTGAATACACCCGATGAAAAAAATACTGGCGCACGAAATCCTGGCATAAAACGAGCTGCAAAAATAATTTTATTTCCCCACTTAACAAAAAATGATTTTGTTACATCCATTCTTTGAGGTGTAAATATTTTAGAAAAGAATTTTTTCTTCAGTAATTTTTTTCCGTAAAATCTTCCTGCTAGAAAAATTGTAATATCACCAATCATTACACCAGCAAGACAAACCACCACTGAGGTCTTAAAATCAACAAGCCCCATGTAAGCCAAGATGCCCATTGCAAATAAAATAATGTCTTCCGGAATTGGGATTCCAAATCCACAACCCAGAAGAACAAAAAAGGCAATCCAATACGGCATGGATCCCTGCTGATAGAGCAGAAACTCAACAAGTCTTTCCATAAAATTGAAAAATTACCTTAATCGAAAATAATTTACGAATCAAAAGAAAATTCGACGAGGCTTATCTTTGTCTTGCTGTGCTGTTTCAGCGTACTTTTGAAGAAACTGAACGAACAAACAATACGTCTCATATCCTTTTGTTGTCGAATCAACCGTACAGCCAAATCGATAGTATGTACCACCATTCTCAACACAAGGCCTTTTATTTTGCACAGTAACATGAATCGGAATAAATGTTTCCTCAGAAAAATACATGCGAAATACATATTCTTTTTTTAGTTTTACTGATTCTAAATTTTTTGAAGTTGATGGAAGCTGAAAACTCATTCCAGTTGTACTCAAATCAACAAGCTCAACTGCCTTTAAGGCATCACCCTCTGCTGTACAGTATGCTCCCAAAACATTTTTAAAAACAACGCGCTCATATTTTCTACGCTTTTCTTCAATCTTAGCCTGTCTGATTTCGTTAAAATCAATGATTTTACTTTCCGTTGAATTGTCAGTCTTACTCATTGAGAGCTCCTTTGGATTTAACATTGAATCCATGAGTCTCTTCGGACACACTCTGACTGAACTTGAGGGAATTAATTTCCTACTACAAAATGTTGATTAACGTAACTTTCTACAACAGAATCGATGAATAGCCAATGCACACAAACGAACCGTCATTAAATCTCTATCCAGAGGGGGCGATACCTCATAAAAGCCAATACTGACGACTTCGGAAAACTCTGCACAAACATCTATCATCTGAAGAAGCTCAGCCGATGTAAAACCATCTGCTTGAGGCGCAGAAACTCCTGGGGCATAAGCTGTTGCAACTGCATCCATATCAAACTGAACAATTATTTTTTGTTTTTTCTTTTTATGATTCAATAATATTTTTTTGAATTGATCTGATATCGATTTTTTAGATTCTCGAAGTTTTGTTAACTCATAGACATTAACTTTATTTTTTTCTGCATATCTAAATAAAGTCGGGTCATTGCAATGTTCTTGTATTCCAAATTCAGTCAAATTTTTAGGGTTTATTACTTTGTTTTCAATGCAAAGATAAAACGGAGATCCACTGGTAATCAAACCTTGTTTTAAAGGTCGCATATCTAAATGTGCATCAACGTTTATCACTGAAATATTTTTTCCAAAATATTCTGATGCAGATGCGACGTGAGGAAATCCATAATCGTGTCCACCACCTAAAACAATCGGGAATTTCTTTGCTTGAAAGCACTGAATTATTTTTTCTTTTAGCTCTAAATGCTTTTTCTCAATTGAGTCCCCTTGAGAAATATCTGTACCTTTTTTTAACTGAGTACTCGTTATTTCTTCGTATTTTCCAGTACAGAATGTCGATAGCATTTTACGAATCGCTGCCGGGGCGTAAGAAGCTCCCAATCTACCTCCTACGTTGTAAATTCCCGCATCATCAGGCGCGCCGATCAACTCAATTATTTGATTTTTTGTACTAGGCAATTTTTTCATCGAAAAATCGACCGCCCATAAATCTTGGATCTTTTTAGTCATGACACTCAAGATTATACTTTTAATATCGTGGAAGAAAACAACAGAATGACTGAATCAGATAAAAAATGGTTTCTCTATGTAGTTGATGTACAAGAAGGACCCTTTAGCGTTGATGAAATTAACCAAAAAATTAAAAATGGAGAAGCAAAAACATCTTCTTACGTTTGGAAGGATGGATTAGCAGACTGGGTTTTAATAAGTTCAATGCCAGATTTCATGTCCCAATCAAAATCCTTTCAAACAAAAAGCGTAACGGTTTCAAAAGGTTCTGACTTACTTGGTTTTGGCAAAAATAATTCCACCCATACAACTACAAGTAATGCTTTTGGCTTTAAATCTAAATCTGGAAAAACCATTACGGGTCTACAAACACGTGAGATTCGAAATAAATTAAGCTCTCTAAAATCTGGTTTTACGTTAAAGGCTACCTCAAATATTTCACTGGTTAAAATTTTTAAAGCAATAATTTTTCTTATCTGTTTATACCAAGCTATCGCAGCAGGCTGGCTTGATCCCGTATTTGAGAAACTGAATTTAAAAGAAAAAATTCATACACTAAATTTAACTCCAATTCCAATGGATCCTATTTTAAAGCCAGTAAAACCATACCTATCAACTGCTAAGAAAACCATCATTCAGTATGTCCCTCAAGATTATAAAAAGTATTTCATAGAAATTGAACTCCCAACAGATGTCCCTGAAAAAGATTCCGACGCTCTCATACAGGCAGCAATTGAACCTCCTGAATCCGGTGCACGAATTGCAAATGCGTTATCGAATCAAAATCCCGCGATGCCAAAATTTATCATCGCAGGTAATATTCCAGATGAAACAAAACTAGATATTATTATCAGAGGAAAACGAGGCTCGCTTTTAAATACTTTTAACTTTGAAACGACAACATCAGCTGAATTTAAAAACAAAATAGCGATATCAAAACCACTTCAATCATCAATACCAAAGGGCGAATATTCTATAATTTTTTATGAAGCTGACCAGCAAACTCCAAAGGCAAGTCTGGAAGTAGCAAAGTTTCCGCAAAAAAGTCCTCCGTCATTAATTCCTCAAGGCAAAAGAATTTTTCTGGTCGACAATCAGTTTATTGGCGGCATTCGAGATCAACAGTTCGAAATTGAGTTAAAGAAATATAATGAAAAAGTCAACGCGCAACTAAACATCGAACTTAATGAAATTAAACAAATGCATTCAACGATTGAAAGTCTAGCAAATGAGAGCGCCATACGCTTTAACATGATCACTAAAAACGTACGTGCAAATATGCAAAAAAAGGACTGGCAAAAATATTCTAAGCACTACACCATGATGTCTCAACAACTTGAAAAGCAAGTCACAAATTCAGTTCAACCGGAGCAAAGAAAAAATCAACTCTTTCCGAATATTTACTCGCAAATAAACGAAGCATTTAAACTTGCAACAACGCTACACCAATCTGAAACTGCTTTTTTTGATAAAAAAACAACCATGCAAGACATCCAAGCGAAGGCGGGAACCACCATTCAAACACTCAATCAAATTAAAAAACAAATTGAAACCATATCTGCACCAACAAAATGAATAAAAAAAAAGATAAACGAAAAGCAATACGCAGAAAAATAATTGATGAATTCAATCTTTTTATCACGGTTCCAACTTGGGGAAATCAAGTCATTCATATCTCAGATATTAGTAAAACTGGTATTGGCATTCAAAAACTCTCTGTTCATCGTTCATACGTTCAGTTTTCAAAAAAACTAGTTTCGTTTTATTTTCATATTAATTTAAATTTGAAAATCCCACTTAAGTTTAAAATTATTCGAATTGACGAAACTACAATTGGATGTCTCATTCATAAGAAGCCCACTAAAAATTACCACGCGTACAAAGCATTCTTTGAATTATTAAATCTACTTGTGAATTTATAAAATTATTTTACTGAATAAATCTGATAAAACTGTCCAATATAACGTGTATTAACGTTAATGTCTTGAATGGAGTATGGGTAGCATTTTTTAGAATAGACAATCCAATCTCCCCCCCTAGGATGGAGATCACTTTTAGCTTCAAAAAGTCGGTACATCCAACGTGTATTTTCTGTTGTAATTCCTTTTGGCCAAAAGCCATTTTTTAAAAATGCATAACGAACGAGTGTCCCTGATGCCTCTTCACAATTTGTCCATATTTTAGCATCTATTGGATTCGGCTCAAATAATGTAAGCATCTGACTCACAGAATCGCTCTCTTGATTAAAATGAAACGCTCGTATTGAACCACGAACGGTTTGCACAAAAAGAATTGCTGAAATAAAAAAATAAACCATGCTCCAGTTCTTTTTCTCGATTGACTGATCAACGATTCTAGCTATTCCAATCGCAAGCAAAGGTAACGCCGGATAATGTAAATACAAAAATGTATCTGTGGTCCCCCAGAGCGCAATGACCAGCGCATAAATAAAAAATCCGGATAAAAATGTAAAACTCCAGAAATCGATTCGAAATATTCTACTTCCTATACCAATCATCAAAAGCAAGGTGAGCAAATGATAGTTTCTAAATAGTGCCAGAAAAATAGAACCGACCGTATAAAAATTAACTGAACTTGCAAATCCTTGAGTATATGCGTGCCTTAGAGAATTCAAAGCAATTGCCCAAATCAAACCCAGCGCCAGTGACACCACTGGCCTGACTAGGCTACGACTTTGCATTGAAACATCTAAATACATCTTTTTAAATTCAATTAAAAAAATCAATCCGAAGAAAATAAAAAATGTTTCTTTTGTCAGCGTAGCAAGTGCAATAAAAAACAATGACAACACCCAGCTAGAAAATTTTCTTTTCACATTTGAAATCGAAATTGAAATTCCAATAAAAGCATAAATCAAACCATGAACTTCCACCGTACTGTATAAATCTAATCCATCACGAAAACAAAACGCAGAAAACCAGATGATCAACGCAAAATATTTTGAATGATTTGATTTTAAAACCTTATTCAGTATTCCAAACCAAATCAATGAACCAATAATCAATACCTGTATAAAACGAATCGCTCGATGAGCCATAACTACAGGAGGCAAAATCATATAGGATAAGTGTTTAAAAAATACACCGACTGGGTAGTATCGACCTTCATTGAAATATTGTTTAACCGTTTTTGAAAGCCAATCTAATGTTAATGGGTGTTGCTGACGCTCGAGAATAAAGCCAACGTCATCCATCAAACCCCAATTCCAATTAAGAAAAAAAAGGTATGTGAAATAAAATAATACGAAAGATAAAAAAATTGCAAAAGGCCAATTTTCTAAAATGAGTGTCCATTTTTTTTTCATGATTTTGTAACATCTATGATTAACCGTGGGTTCTTTGAAGTCAACCAATTCAAGCTGTTGGACAACAAAGTCACGGTCTGGTATTCATCAGATATTCATGTCACATAAACCCTATCTACTTGCACTTCCTTGTTACAATCCAACACCACAGCAGTGGCTTGCCCTTAGTGAGTTTATGATCAATTTAGAAAGCCTTAATTCTAACTTTGAGATTCTTGTCATTGATGACGGCTCTCCGAAGTGGATTGATCCAGACGCTACAATATCTAAGAAAATTCAAATTTTCAGACAAAAAGAAAATCGAGGAAAAGGCGGAGCATTAAAAACAGCTGTTTCTAAACTTACTAACGATCATAAAATTTTTGCATTTCTCGATTTTGATTTACCCTATTCAGCGAACGACCTAATCGGCATTTGTAATTCAATCGAAAAAGGCGTTGACTTCTGCATTGGAGACCGCTCATTAAATTCTGGATCTCATCGATTTTCCAGAAAAATTGCACATAAAATTTTCAGACTCTTTATGCGCATGATTATCACCGGTGGCGTTGCTGACACTCAGTGCGGAATCAAAGCATTTGACGCTAAAGCCATCCGTCTCATTTCTCAATATTCATGTGTGAATGGTTTTCTTTTTGACATTGAGTGGATTTATATCGCTCTCAAACACAAAATGTGTGTTCGATGTTGGCCAGTAACCATTAAAAACGAACATGAAAGCACCCAATTACGTTCGTTTAATTTTTTAAAACTTATCCAGCAACTTTCAGTCATTGTGAAAAATATAATTGCAAAAAAATATGAAATTCCAGAGCTTTTTTCTTATATGTCTGAACGCAGAAAAAATATTTCAAGTTCTTAAGGTTTTTTTCGCAAACCAACAATAAATATTTCAAAACTATTTTTTCTTGTACTTTTGGGCTTTAAGATTTCCACTTTCTCAAATGACTGCCTTAATTCCTTAATTATAAGTTCAAATGAATCACTCTGAAAAAATTTTATTATAAAATTTCCACCAATTCGAAGATGATTTTTTGCTGCTTCTAATGCCCTTAAACATAATTCATATGACCTTTGTTGATCGGTAATACGAATCCCTGTTGTTTTCGGCGCCATATCGCTAATAACAACATCAAAAATTTCAATTCCTGAATTTTGCATACAATTCTTAACAATCTCGGCATCAAATGCATCACCCTGTATAAACGTTACATTCGGAAGATTAATCGTTACCTTTTGCAAATCAATCCCTATCCCGCGACCCTCAGGCCCGATAACTTTTGAAACATATTGGGACCATGAACCCGGTGCACATCCCAAATCCAAAACACGATTACCTTTTTTAAGAATTTTAAATTTTTGGTCTAGCTCTTCCAGTTTAAAAATAGAGCGTGCAGCAAAATTCATTTCTTTTGCTTTTTTAAAATAGAAATCTCTTGGATTGTATGCCATGACACTACGCTTATATGATGCGTTCACGTAAAAATACAGCAAATTTGAAGGTGTTTTTTTTCTTTTTCTTGGGTTAAAACAGCCTCATGCCTTCATATAATAAAATATTAGTCACAGGTGGCGCAGGATTTATCGGGTCTAATTTTGTACGTCATACTTTGACCACACGACCAAATCTTAAAATTATCAACTTAGACAAACTGACTTATGCTGGAAATTTGAGAAATCTAGAGGGAGTCGACGCACAATTTAAAGATCGATATCAATTTGTAAAAGGCGATATCTGTGATGCAAATCTTGTCTCAGGCTTAATAAAAGATTGCGACGCGATTATACATTTTGCAGCTGAAAGTCATGTAGATCGCAGCATCATGGATGCTTCTGAATTTATTAAAACCAATATTAATGGGACCTATACGCTCTTGCAATGCGCGCTCAATTTATGGGGGTCCAACAATCCAAACAAACGATTCGTACATGTTTCTACAGATGAAGTGTATGGCTCACTTAGCGATTCTGATCCTGCTTTTACCGAAGAAACTCCATTAGCACCAAATTCACCCTATTCAGCTTCGAAAACTTCAAGTGATTTACTTGTTCGTGCTTTTGTTCACACCCATCACATGGACTGTGTAACAACTCGTTGCTCAAATAATTACGGCCCTTATCAATTTCCAGAAAAATTAATTCCATTAATGATTACTAATGCATTAGACGACAAACCACTTCCTGTTTATGGGGATGGTAGAAATATACGTGATTGGATCTATGTTACAGATC
>CAZPTV010000051.1:0-8408 GCA_964589335.1 uncultured Bacteriovoracaceae bacterium | reverse complement strand
ATGCCTTTGTCTGAAAGGCCACCTAATCCCATACTTTCTCCACCGCCACCACTTTGGGTTCCTTCAGCGCCAAGTCCACCGGCTCCTTTTGTAGTAAAACCAGAGTATCCTTCTAGATTTTTTGCAGCACTTGCAGCACCACTTCCACCAGAAAGAACTTTACTTAAGGTGCCTTGGTTTGATTTAAAAACATCAACCATTCCTAAATCATTTGTCTGTGAATTACCTTTATTTGTTGCTGCTGCATTTGATGGCTTACCTTCTCCTGGACGTTTTGCTTTTGTTTGAGAAACATCCGCTTTAGGGGCATTCGGGTTACCTCTAGAGCCTTCTGGACCTTTAGCTTTTGCACCTTCACCTTCTTGCCCTGAAGCTCTTTTTACTGGAGTCGGTGATTTCTTAGGTTCAGTTTTTTGTTGTGGTTTAGTTTGAGTCTGTTGAACAGGCTTATCTTGTTTTTCACCAATGACCGGATTTTTTGTTGGAGGTGTTGTTGGTGGCTTCGGTGTTACCTTAATTACTTGCGGTACCTTAGGAGGTTGAACTTTAATCTCTTCTTTTGGTTGTTCAACTGGTTTAGGAATGGGTTTGGGTTTTTCAACGGGCATAAATTTTGGATCTAGCAAAATGGTTGCTACTCTTTCGGGTAATTGTTCAATTTCAATAACTGGATTTACTACAATTTTAGTCAATCCATATAACACTAATGCAGTTGTGATTAATGACAAGAACCAGACTTTTCCAAAAAATGGATCTGCTTGAAATACTTTTGGTCTTTTAAGACGTGGAGGTGCCGGTGAATAATTCATAAAAAAACTTACATCATTAATTTTAACTTTAGCGAAATCACGTTGATTGAGTGTGATTTCTTTTTTTGCATCGCCAGTAATTAACTCTGAAACTGGTGTCATTGAACCATCAATGTGCACAACGCCTTTCATGTTTTTATGAAGATGCAAAGTGTATTGATCGCCAGACTTCGTAACAAGTTCATAATCACCTTGTTTTCCCTCACCAAAAAATGGTGGAATACTAAAATCATCCAACTTTCCACGAGGTCCTATAATAATTCTTTTTTTATCAACAAAGTGTTCTACATCTAAAATCGTATCGCGATAAAACATCACAACCTGTAAGGATTGTTTAGATTCTGTAGAATGATCAAAAATATCTACAACCTCTGACGGTGATACACTGATCAAAGGCTGTAAATTTTCTTTATCACTTAAAAATAATTTTCTTCCTGCTGCTTGAATGACATGACTTTGTGGTGCTTTAATATCTTGGATTGATTGGAATTTAATTTCTAATAAATGGTCTCCAATATTTACTTTATCTGATTCATTAACAGTTGCTTGTACGGTTGAATTTCCATTTACCTTAATTCCAGTGTCGGATGCCAAATCATAAATTACAGGCTTTCCATCTGTGCCAATTGCTTCAATGATTGCATGTACAGGATTAACATTGGGATCTGCCAATCGAACATCCGCAGAAGTAGATGAACCAATCGTAACTCTTTTTTTATCAATTCGGTAAACAGTCGATTTACCAGATTTTTGATTTTTTGTTGTAATCACTAATATTCTATCACTCATATTTCCCCCGATTACCGAATCATTACTGAGTCACGTAACATTTCTTTATGAAAGTTCGGACGTTTCTTAACTAAGTTTCCAAAGTTTTGTGAAGGACGATGTACAAAATAAAAATCTGCAGGATTGTTAATTTCACCTTCAATTAAAGAATCATCAAAATCCACTACATTTTTTTTCTTATAAATCACATTCTGACCATTTTCTTTTACAACATTATGTTCTGTGCGATCAACTTCAGACAATTCAGAAGGTGCTTTATTTCTGAATCGACTTTTCTTTTTTGCTGCGATTGCATCTATGGAAAACAAACTAAAAACGAGAAAACAAGCTAACCATTTCATTTTGAATTCTCCTTTTTACTGAAATTCTTAATCATCGTTTCAACTGCCTTAGCTTGCTCGCTTGGCAATGTGTTTAACTTTTCTTTCATTCGATCAATTGAGTTCGACTTTTCATCTTCATCACCAATCATCAACATCAGTACATCCCAATTATACCAAGATGAGAAATCATCAGATTTTTTTGCTTTTATATTTTCTAAAACTGATCTTGCATCATTAAATTTAGACGAACCTAATAGCGCAACACCATAACTACGCTGTATTTCGTTATCATCAGGACTTCGAGCAGCAGTCGATTTTAAAGCATCCAATGCCATTGGAAACTGACGTACACTGAGATAAAATTGACCTAAATTATGACGTATTTCACGGTTGAATTCAGCAACGTGCGCAGCTTTTTTTAATGCCGAACCTGCTTCGATGTAATTTCGATCACGATAAATGAGCATACCAATATTATTTAGTGCAATCGCATCTTTCCCATCCAATTGAAGTGCTTGTTCGTAAGCTAACCTAGCAATTGAATAGTGCTTCATAACGACTTCTGCATTTCCAAGTTCTATCCATGCAGAAGCTTCTTTAGAATTTTTCTTAATTCGACTACCAATATCTGTTCTCCAGTTGTGATTGATGTCTTTCAGTGCTTCAATCGAAGTTTCTTTGATTGGTCCAACAATCCCTTCAGGTACCGCCGCAAATACATACTCTGCAGGCGGAAATTGTCTTGGATTCAATCTTGATAAATCTCTTGAAAGTTGAACAAAAACAGGTGCAGTGACTCCGAGTTGAATTCCTTTATTATAACCTTGCTTAAAAAAATCCATTGCTCTGGATTCAAAAGGCTTTGCAAATCCACTCAATGACTCTGAATATTTTTTTAATAACTCAGGATTAGATTTAATTCTCTCTGGAACAGGTGAATTCGCTACTTCTTCTGAAAATGATAAAAAAGCTCTAGCTAATTGAGCGAGAGAAGCAATTCCCCATTCTCCGTCTCCTATAGAAACAATGTCTTGATATTGTTTTGCAACTTTCTCAGCCAGTGCGAGTTTTTGCTTTGTAATTGCTTTCATTCTCTCTTCTGGCAGTTCGAGTTTCAAACTCATGAATTGCTTGTATAATGACTCAGATAATAGATATGCTGCATGAGCCGCAAAGTTTCTCTCACGTGCAGAATTTGATTTTTTTCCCAATTGCAACGTTTGCTCTAAATAATTTTTTGCCTTATTCGTCTCATGCATTTTTAAATATAGTTGTGCGATTTCAAAATTTACTTCTGCATTTTTTAAATCTAAATTCGTTCGTATCAAATTTAGAGCATCTTGTGGCTTATCATTCTGAATTAGATAGTGGACGTAATCGAATGCAATATCAAAGCAATCTGAAGTTGATTTCTTTTTACAATGATCCGTTAAATATCTACGTATGACTTTATCTAATGTCGCGTCCTCGTTTCCATTGCGATAAAGTAAATACGACGATCTTAAAAATGTACTTTTTTCTTTTTCATTGAATTGATCAAGTAAACCTAAACGATAATATAGCGACGCAGCCATTGAAAAACGACTTTGACCGACTTGTTGAATAGCGAGACGTTTTAATTCATCTTTCTTATCTAGCTTTTCATAAATACGAAATGCTTCATCTGCTTTACCTGCTTGTTCATATATCACTGCAGCATTATTTAACGATTTAAATTGCACTTCTTTATCTTGGCTTTCTTTAGCTAGTTTTTCATATTCTACTGCTGCACGTACTGAATCTTTATCTCCTTCTAGAGCTTTAATGTTTTGAAATGATTGTCTTGAAATAATTGCATTGAAATATTTTTTCAGTTCGCCTTTTTTATCGGATGCCATTAATGAGTGATTGGATAGAAACGATTTCGCTAAAACGACTGCTTTTTCTTCTTCTTTCTTTTTTAATAAATCTGAAACCAAATCTTGCGCTGAATCGAGTGATTCAGGTTTTGAAGGATATTTTTGAACCAATTCAATTAATATACTCCTTGCACTTTCAGACAATCCATCTGGCCCTGATTTCGCTACTTCTAATCTTGCACGCTTATATTTTAATTCTGATACTAATGCATCATTAGGAAATGCTTTTTCAAATCGTTCAGCAACTTCTAGAAATTTTTCTTCGGTTTTTTGAGATGCTTCTTCTTTTTTGGTCTTAGTCGAATCTATTTTCTTGATTAAAATATTCAAGAGTGTTGCACCAGATTCTCTACGAAGTTTAGCATCTGCAAATGAGTCGTCTAACGTAGTTTCTAAATCTGAGAGAGCATCATTTTCTCTCCCGGCAGCAAGTAAGGCATCTGTTTTATAGATTCGTATTTCAGCTTTTTCTTTTTTTAACTTATCTTCATCAGGATCTTTTAGAAATGCATTGATATACATTTCATATAAGTCTGCTGAACGTGAAAATAATTGTATATTTTTCTTTTTTTGCGCTTCTTTATGCAGTTCAGTTACTCGTAATCTTAAGAATGATTTTGCTTGAAGATAATTAGCTTTTGCATCTTCACCCGATGCAATATCACCCTGGTGTTCAGAAAAATATTTTACCATTTTATTCAGAGCAATTTCTTCATTACGTAAATCACCCATTTTATGATAAAGTTCGACATTGCTTCTAAGAATTTGAAATGCGATTTCTGGTTTATTGTCACCGTATTCCTCAAGAAGTCCTTTGTTCATGGCTAATGCTTGAGTATATTTTCCTTCTTTTTCATAAGTAGCTGCCAATATTGTTAACGACCGTATATAGACTTCCATTCCCCCCGAAAGATTTGAGAAATAATCTTTTGCATTTTTAAAATCACCACTCTCAGCATAAAAATAGACAAGATCACGAATGGCTTCTTCTTTTAACGAAACAAATTTTTCATCTGAACCCGTGAGTTCTGTAACTTTTTTCATCAATTTTAAAGCGGAACTTTTTTCTCGGATTTTAAATTTAGACCATGCTAACTTGTAAAGAACTCTTGGATAACTTGGAACATTTTCAAATTGTGCTGCTTTTTCATAATAAAAAGCTGACTCTTTAAATTTTTGGTGACTGTAATAATATTCACCCATTTCACGATAGGCTTCAGCTGCATTTGGACTCTTTGGATATTTTTCCACGACTAATTTAAAATATGGCAAAGCTTCTTTGTCATTGCCCATTTCAGAAGCATTATACCCAAGAAAATAATAAACTTGATCCATGCGATCAAACGGTACTTTTGATTTCATGATTAACTTACAATATTGATTTGCATATTTTAAGTTTTCTCTCGATTTTGTATGGTCAACTTTATATGGCTTCATTCCTGACTTAATCATTCCTTGATAAATTTCATTTTCCTTTAAAAAATAAAACCGATACCTTTCGATATAAAGCTCCGCCAAACGTAAAATAATATCCGGTCTTCTAGACTCTGCAAATCTCCTACCTAACACGATTTTAATTTGTTGTATTTCTTGATCACGGACTAAATTAATTTTTGGTTCTTCAGGTGTTGTTACTGAATTGAATTTTTCATTTGAATAAGAAAATGCATTCGTTGCAAATATTAAAGAGCCTAAAAGTATTAATGTGTAGCCTTTCACTTTTCACACTCCGAATCTAATGCAAAGACATAATCACCCAATTCATCTGCCCAGAACTCTCCGTTAAAAGTGAAGAAGTATTGATAGTCCTTTGCTGGAATCATGGAAGCTCCTCTTTTAACAACGCCATCTTCATCCTTACTCATGGTTTGCGCTTTTAATAACTTTGCTTTTGATTTAGAAAGCATATCTAACTTGATATATGAAATTTTATCAAAGTCTGCGAGAAGCTCTTGGTATTGATCGACTAAAGAATTTTTAACAAATGCCCCACCCAATAATGAGATTGATTTTTTTCTCCATTTCAAAACTTTTTCAATAAAATTTGCAAAACCCCTCGACATATCATCTTTGGTAATTTCGATTTCGTAAGATGCAATTTTTTTAATTTCACGATCTGTAGCTCTTTCTTGATCAACTAAACTTGCAAAATATGGTCCTCGAACAAATCGATTAATGGCTCGATTGAACATATTTGTCGTATGTAGTTTTGAAAAAAATGCATTCTTACCCATATTAAAAAATGCAGGTAAATTTTTATCATTTGCTAATAATGTATTTTTCATACGATTGCCAACTTCTGCAAAAGTGGCATTAAAATCATTCACATTTTTATTGACATCATCATAAAGACAAAGCATTAAAAATGTTTGAGCTCTCAATACCTCCACCTCAGGATTAAAAACAAATTTTAGACTCGGACTTCTATAGGTAACCAATTTACCCAGGGTTCGATTAAAATCTCCTTTAGCATAAGCATTCCAAGCTTGCTCGAAAAGAATATCAGTCCACACAAAACTAGACTTCTGAATATCATCATAAGCTTCTTCTGCTTCTTCATAATTATTTGCTTGGTAATGTGCGCGGGCTAAACTTGCAGTACACCGTGCCTCTAGGTCTTCTCTTTCACCGCGAAAAGTACGCCTTCTAGTAGAAGACTTTGATGCGATTCTTCGGCAAGCATCAAAAACACTTATCGCACTTTGATTTTGAGCTAAAATCGCATATGCAGTGCCCTTTAAATATAATGCAGGTGCAAGAATGCCAGACCCCGAACTGATTTTATTTAATGCTTGAAGGGCAGCTCGCGCATCCCCTCTTAACAATTCATCTTTACCTAAATAATAATAAAAATGATTTTTTGTATCAGAGTCATAATCATCTTCATTTGTATATTTAACTAAGTATTTTCTTAATAAATCACCGCTGACCCGATCAAGCATTAACGGTAGAAGCCTTAGCAATCCACGAATGACTGACCGATCACCTGATTGAAGAGATTTAATATAAAAATAACTTGCGGCATTTGGTAACCCAGATTTAATTAAGCATTCAGTCACTTTACCTAAAGCCATATTTTTATATTTTGAGTCGGCGGTATAAACATTAAAATAAACGGCTGCTGCAGAATAATATTTACGAGACATTTCTAGTCTTTCAGCATCACGATATGCTTGGTCAATTGCCGCCGGTGTATCGTAAATAGACTGTTTATCCTGTGCATGCACTTGCAGAACCACAAGCGTACTTAACAAAAGTAAAATCAGAAGGTTTTTTAAAATCATTTTCGCATTCCTTTGCGATTGCATTAAAGCAATTTTTTAATATTAAAAAACGTAGCCCGCTCCAACCGTAAAGTCGAAGTTCTTATAAGTTTTTGTAGTTGATCCATCGGCTCCCGCAGCACGGTAAAACATGCCAATTAAATCAAGTCGCACACTGAACTGTCTTGTAATAAAATAATTCTGAGATGTTCCAAGAAAAAATGCAGAAAAGGATTCGTTAACTACATTTGGAGCACCGGTCGTTTTATTGTTTTTATCAACATAGGTATAAACTTGACCTAGGCCTGCATTGAGTCCCCAGTCAAAATAGAGAATCTTATTGAAGAAATTTATTTTTGCATACCATGGACTCCAAGCAAAAAGTCCACCTAAATAATTTTTATGCTCACGCACAAAAGGAAGAGCCGACGCATTTACTTTTTTAAGTGCCACATAATTATCGCTATCGGTATTGTTGATAAATGAATAAAGAGCTTCTATGCCAAACTGTTCTGTAAAGTGATAAGAAAGTCTGGGCACTGCCATGAGCTCTGACTTGAAAGGATTACTTAAATTAAATCCGCCTGATAGATATACAGCAAACTTTCGTGACTTTCTATATTTTCGATTTTGAAGAACATATACTTTTTTATCTGGATCCAACCAAGAAAAATTATATTCGTCGCCTTCATCATCGTCTTGATCTTGAGCTGCTGCGATTGAACGGCTTGCTCCAGACTTTGAAAAATTTGCATCTTCATCTTCACTTGCTGCAAACACTGAGCTTGTGACAATTAAAAATGCAATGCTAGAAATTAATAGATGATAACAAACTACTCCCATCGGTCTTTTAAGATAAGTTCTCTTCATATCCATAGGTTAACCGCTCGCGACAACTTTTCAAAGCGATAGTTTATGAAGAACTTTACCTGTGCGATTACTGATATCCAAAAGTATTGCACTTACCTTTGAGTATCCAGTTAGTTTTTTTACAGCTTCGATATAGAGATTCATTTGAGGGGAGTATTCGGCAATAAATTCATTCGCACTTCGCTTTGAGTGTAAAACTTTATAATCTACAATAATTGCCTCATTTTTAGATGTTTTACTTACAAGTAACCTGTCAATCCTTCCGGTTATAATGGGACCTGAGTTTATTTTAACTTCAAATGCAAACTCCTTATAATGATCCCATTCACTATTTTCAGTATCGAAATAAAATTTTCCTTCCTCGGTGGTTATCCATTTTAAAAATGGTTCAATTTGAATTCTTTTTTCTTCTGAAACAACTTTTAGTGCATCCCAATCTTCAAATTGAAGTGCATC
>CAZPTV010000050.1:0-8430 GCA_964589335.1 uncultured Bacteriovoracaceae bacterium | reverse complement strand
CTTCAACGTGCAAGTCGCGATGAACAACAAATTCAAAATGCAATCGATGCTGCAAGTTTAGAAATGGTTCCAAAATTTGAATCACGCTTAAATTATTTAGCGCTGATTGCAAATGTTGCTACTCTATTAGGGTTACTTGGAACTGTAACTGGTCTTATTAAATCTTTTGCTGCAGTCGCTATTGCTGATCCTGCTCAAAAACAAGCAATTTTAGCAAATGGTATTGCAGAAGCAATGAACTGTACTGCATTTGGACTTATCGTTGCGATTGCAACGATGGTCATGCACAGTGTTTTAACTGCAAAAGCAACACATCTCACTGAAGAATTAGACGAATATGGAGTCAAGCTTTTAGACTTGTTATCCGCTAGAAAATACCAACATAGTTCAGAAAAATCGATTTAAGATCGTCGAGAACTAAGGAATGTTTAAAAGGCCAAGCACAAGAAGAAGAAGTGAAGCTGCACAGATTGAATTAAATCTAATTCCAGTACTTGATGCGCTGGTTACTATCATTTCATTTCTTTTGTATTCTTTAACCTTTCTAGCATTAGTAGCAATCGACACTCCCGCTCCTTTACTAGCGCCAGCAGAGGAACAAATAGAAAAAATGAAGGAAAAGCCACTTCAATTAACAGCAGTTATTCAAGATGATCGCATTGTTATTTCAGACTGGTCTGGGAGTCGTGAAGCTCATACGATCATGAGCGTGCCCGATCCAAAAACAGGTGAAAAAAGATATGATACTGAAAAGTTTCATCAAACACTTATCGGGATCAAATCAAGGCATTTAAAAGAAACAAAATTAATACTAAAGCCAGAAAGTGGAGTCGCTTATGAATCCATCGTTGACCTAATGGATTCAGCTAGAAACATAGAAAAAACGGATACACCTATTTATAAAAAAGATGACAAAGGAATGGATGTTCCTGAAACTAAACTTTTCCCTGAAATTATATTTGGAAACATACTCTCATGAGAAAATCGATCTTACATAGAAGAAGTCGTTTACGAATTAAAAAAAGTTTTGATCTCCAATTAACATCAATGCTTGATATGTTAGTTATTATTGTCGTTTTTCTACTAAAAGCGTACACCACGACAAACACTAATTTAAATTCGAGTGAAAAGATTACTCTACCCTCTTCCAGCGCTGAAGAAGTACCTCCTGAAGCAGTTAATCTCATCATTGAACCGAGTGGAATATATTTTGAAAATGTTAAAGTTGTTGAGTTCAAACTTCCGCCAGGTACCGTTGATATTAAGCCAGAAAATGCAACGTATGAAATTGATTCAAGAGTACTTTCAGACGGGGGTCGTAGAATTCTTCCCCTTTACGATGCTTTTGTAAAATCAAGAGAAAAAGTGGAAGTGCTTCTAAGCAAAGCTGTGTGGGTTAAACCAATAAATCCTAATGATCCAAATAGTGCTAAAGAGGCATCAAAACCAAAATTTGAAGGTACATTAATGATACAAGCTGATAAAAAAGTACGATACGAACTACTTCGTAAAATTATGTACACTGCAGGTGCCGCTCAATATAAAATCTTTAAACTGATCACAATTAAAAAAGAAACTTAATCTCGGATGTATTGTCTCTATATCGAATGCAGTTTACCCATGTCTTCAGAAACTTGGGAGCAAATATCTTCTATATTATTTCAATACGATGCACTTGGTGTCGATGAAGGTGAAATTCTTCCACCCGAAGGGGAACTTGCTTTGCATGCTGCAAACGAGTTTGAGCATGCACTACATCCCGGCCTTCTTGACCCACCATTAAAATTTAAAGTTTACTTTAACACCAAAGATCAAGCTTCGAATGCACAAGATAAAGTATTTCCGTTTCTTGAAAATCTAAATCCAAATATTAAGTTATCAAAAGAAGTCACTAAGGATTACTCGGAGGAATGGAAAAAAAATTTTAAACCTATTTTTGCTAATCCTAATTGGTATATTCGAGCTCCTTGGCATTCACCAACAAATATTTTAAATCAAATTGAGCTAATAATTGAACCAGGAATGGCCTTTGGAACAGGGTCTCATGAAACTACAAAGGCATGTCTTGAACTGATCGCACAAGTTATAAAAAGCAAAAATAACATCAATACAGTTCTAGATTTTGGATGTGGATCTGGAATTCTTGCTATTGCATTAAAAAAGTTAAATATTCCAACAGTATTTGGAATAGACATTGATCCACTCTCAATTGAATCCAGCTTTAATAATGCTAAATTAAATGATGTCATAATTGACTGCAGCACTGATATCAATGAATTTCCACTTTTGAATCTTGATGGAGTGGTTGCAAATATTCTCAAAAATACTTTAATTGAATTTGCTCCATCATTTTCAAAGTGGATACGACCTCAAGGCTTTTTAATTTTATCTGGATTGCTTGAAGATCAATTGCCTCAAATTAAAGAAATCTATTTAAAACATGGATTTTCTATAGAAAAAGTGCTCATAAGGGCAGATTCTACTCCAGAAGATTTAATTAAAAAACACTCGGAACCAATGAATTGGTGCGCAATTTTACTGAATAAACATTGACCAAATTTTTGATGGGATTAAGATTATATAATGTTTTTATCTAGAAGATACTTCCCATTATTTATTACGCAATTTCTCGGTGCATTTAACGATAATTTCTTAAAAAATGCCATGGTTATGTTAATCACATTTAGTGGGGCAAAAGTTTTCGGTTTTGATCCTGCCCAAATGGTAACTCTTACTGGTGGTATATTCATACTTCCATTTTTTATTTTTTCTGCAACCGCTGGGCAATTATCTGATCTTTACGATAAAGCCGCAATCGCACGTTGGGTTAAAGTATCTGAAATTGCGATTATGATTATTGCTGGAATTGGATTTTTAATTCCTTCGTTCGAACTTTTACTAGTATCTCTTTTCTTTATGGGAGTCCATTCTGCTTTTTTTGGTCCTATGAAGTATAGTATTCTTCCACAACTATTAAAAGAAGAGGAACTTGTTGCAGGAAATGCATATATTGAAGCGGCAACTTTTCTTGCAATCCTTCTCGGTACTATTCTAGGTGGAATATTAATTTCGATTCCAGATTTAGGTCCTAAAATTGTTTCAGCAATGCTTTTTACCATTGCATTCATCGGATGGTTGTCATCGAAGTCCATTCCCGCTGCACCATCACTCTCTACACAGATTCACCCGAATTGGAATTTCTTTACATCAACATACTCTTTAATTGGTTTTGCAAAGAAAAAAAGATCTGTTTGGCTTTCTATACTTGGAATTTCTTGGTTCTGGTGTTTCGGAACATTAACACTTTCATTATTTCCTTCAATGGCTACAAATGTTTTAAACGGAACAGAAGGTACCGTTACATTATTTCTTACTTCATTTTCACTTGGAATTGGAATTGGATCTATTTTATGTGAAAGAATGTCTCATCGTGAGATTGAACTTGGTCTCGTTCCTTTTGGAGCCTTTGGTCTTTCCTTTGGTCTTCTCTTTTTATCTTACTTACTATCAAATAAGATTGAATTAGATACGCCAATCACTTCTTATTTTCTTCTTACCAATTCATTTGGATTAAAGATTATCATTACATTATTACTAACAGCTATGTTTGGTGGTTTTTTTATTGTTCCACTTTATGCTTTACTCCAACGTGATTCAGAACCTTCAGAACGATCCAGAATCATCGCTGGAAATAACATTATAAATGCACTGTTTATGGCTGTAGGATCACTTATTTTAGCGTATTTTCAAGGAATAGGAATTTCTCACTCAAAATTGTTTTTTTCGATTGGATTATTAAACCTATTCGTAGCATTTTATATCTTTACATTAATACCTGAATTTTTATTTCGTTTTGTTTTAGGTATTTTATGCAATTTTATGTATAGCATTGATGTCCGTGGTCGTGAGAACTTACCTAAAGTTGAATCTGCTATTGTTGTTGCAAATCATGTTACATTTGTTGACTGGCTCTTCATTGCAGCGGCGGTACCACGTCCTTTACGATTTATAATTGATGCTAATTATTGCAAAGGATTTCTTGGATTTTTAATGAAAAGATTTGGAAAAGTTATTCCAATACTCCCTGCAAAAGAAAATAAAATATTATTAGAAAAAGCTTATGAAGCGATCGATCGTGAACTTCATGATGGATCATGGATCTGCATTTTCCCTGAAGGATCATTAACAAATGACGGTGAAATTAAACCATTTAAGGCTGGTGTAAAAAAAATTATAGACCGCACTCCTGTGCCAATAATTCCAATGGGTATGAAGGGTCTTTGGGGAAGTTGGTTTTCACGTCAAGGTGGTAAAGCAATAATCAAATTACCTAAGCGATTTCGTGCACACATTCAAATAAATATTGGTAACCCTATTCCTGCAAATGAAGTATCTCCTGAAAACTTACAAAACGTTGTGCAGAAATTAATAGAATAGTTCAATCACCAGATTTTGTTGCAACTGCAAACTTTAATGCACCTGCTTTTTTTGCTTCATCCATAATCTTGACTACATTGCCAAGAATTGCATTACGGTCACCTTCAAGGATCACGTTTTTATCTTTTGTTTTTTCTAACATACTCGACAATATCGTTCTTAAGTTTTCTTCTTTAATGCTGACTCCATTAACTAGAATTTCTCCTGATTTTGTTACAGTAACAATAACTCCAGGTGATTGATTTGAAGATGCTGCTTGTGTAGAGCTCGGAAGTTGAACTTGTACTCCCATCTGAGAAATTACCGAAGAGGTCACCATAAAAATGATTAATAAAACAAGAAATACGTCCGTCAGAGGTGTAATATTTATTTCTGCATTTATGGGTAATTCAGAATCCTCGAATTCCGAATAATCATTGTTTTTGCTTGAAAAACCACCCATTCCCATAATTTATGCTCTTTTAGTTTCTTCAACTTTAGTGTCGAATATTTCAAGCAACTCTTCAGTAAATATTTTTAATTGAAACTGCATTTTTCCAACTTTTACTTGAAAGTAATTAAAAAAGAATACTGCTATGACTGCAACGATAATACCACCAGCAGTCGCAACTAATGCTTCTGAAATTCCTGCAGCTACAACTGTAAATCCACCTGCACCTGTTTGAGCCATACTCTCAAATGCTTTTATAATTCCAACAACGGTTCCAAATAATCCCAAAAATGGGGTCGCTGAGCCAATGGTTCCTAAGATCCATAAATTTTTTCTGAGTTCAACAGCTTGTTCAAGCCTACGACGATCAATTTTTTGTCTTAATTTATCTGATATTTCCTTAGAACTATCGGATGTAAATAACTCAAGTGCAATTTCTGCAAGATCTACTGCAGTTTCTTTTTCACATATTTTACGAGCGGATTCTACATCTCCTTTTAACCATAAGTTTTGAAAAGATAATAAAAATGATTTATTTTTTTGATACCAACCTTTTAATGACCAAAATCTTTCAACACAAACACCCCAAGCAACTATAGAAATGGCCACTAAAGGCCACATGATCCATCCACCATCTTTTAAAATAGAAATTAGCGACATAACGATACGTTATTTGAAAGGGAATTTACTGTCAATCGCGTCACGATCGAACATCACGAATTCCGTCGAGAGGCGTCATTTGTGATGCTTTTTTAGATGGGATATAGGAACTAAGTATCACGATAAGAAATGCACCAATAATAATTGAAATAACTGCAAAGGGTTCAACGACAACTGGTAAATTTCGATCATAAAAGAAATCTGGGAGCTCAACGAATTGATACTTTCCTAGCGCCAAACAGATTAGAAGACTGATGACCGCTCCAGAAACAATTCCAATTAAACCAATGGCAGTGCCTTCCCAAAAAAATATGCTTGAGATTTGCTTAGGGGTTGCACCCATAGCTCTTAAAATAGACAAACTTCTCTTCTTTTCTATAACCATCATGGTTAATGTGCTGGCAATATTAAATGTAGCAACTATTACAATGATAAATAAAACACCAAACATTACTGCGTACTCAAGCTTCAATGAATGAAATAGATGCTGGTTTAACTCTTGCCATGATCGAGCAATAAATCCTTGTGGGATTTTATTCTTAATAATTTTCGTTATTCGGTCTGCATCTTCCATTGTATCAGTTCGTATTTCAATCTGAGATAATTGATGCTTTACTTTAAGAAAGTCTTCTACCCCCTGAATAGGCATGAAGATATTGTGGTATTCCTGTTCCGGGATATTTGTTTTAAATATACCTTCTACGACAAATTGTTTCATTCTTGGAATAGAACCAAAAGGACCGTCCATCTCAAGAGGAGATACAATTGTCACTTTTTCTCCTGCTACAACCGCAAGCTGAAACGCCATTTCTTGTCCAATGATTATACGTTCAGTATCTTTGTATTTATTAATCTCATCGATGGGACCCCACTCAATTACAAATGATTTCATCATTTTATATTGTGAAGAATCGACTCCTTTAAATATGGATCCCATTACTTTTTTCCCACAGCGAACAACAACTTCTGTCTGCAGAACGGGAAATACATTTTTTATTTTTGGATCAATTGTCTGTAACTGCGAAAGAAGTGACTCATCTCGATCAAAATAATTTTTATCATTTTGGACTAGAATATGCACATCAGCATTAAATAGATTTTTCTTCATGTCCTGGTCAAACCCTCTCATTACAGAAAGAGTTACGATCAGAGTCAACACACCTATAAAAACGCCAATGATACTAATTGCAGTAATGAGAGATAAAAAACCTGAAGATTTTTTTGATCTTAAATATCGAAATCCAATTTTTTTACCAAACTTTGAACGGAACCAGAACATGTATTATGAATAAAACAATTGTCCTCGTTTTGCACGTTCTAGTAATGGAGTAGAAGGTTTGAATCTAGGTCCATATTGTTTTTCAAAAACTGTTAATCGATCTACAATATATTGCAATCCTGTAGAATCAGCATAACGCAATAACCCACCTCTAAATGGAGGAAACCCCGTGCCAAAGATCATTCCAACATCTACATCCATAGGATCAAGAACAATTTCATCTTTAAAACAAATTGCTGCTTCATTAATCATCATGAACATCATTCGTTCAATCCACTCTTTTTTCTGTTCTTTTGATGCGGATTTTGGCGTAATTCCCAAAACTTTATAAATATCAGGATTTAATTCACCTCGTTTACCTCGTTCATCATAAGTATAGAAACCCTTACTGCCTTTTTTGCCATATAGTTTAGCCTCAACAAGTTTGTCGTTTAGATGGCAAGGTTCAGCACGAACTCCAAATGCTTGATTTAATATTTTGGCTACTTTGACAGCGACATCAATCCCAATTTCATCTAATAATGTCGCAGGACCCATTGGCATTCCAAAATCTAATACAACTTCATCCAAATCTGTAATATTACATCCTGCTTCCATAATATAAGACGCTTCATTTAAATATGGCATCAATAGACGATTTACCAAAAACCCGGCACCATCTTTTACTACAATTGGTGTTTTTCCAAGTTTTTTAGATAGATCATAAATCTTCATTACTGCACGATCACTTGATTGGGCCCCTCTCACAACTTCCACAAGTGGCATTTTATGAACAGGATTAAAAAAATGCATCCCAACAAAATTTTCAGGGTGCTTTAATGTCTTTGACATTTCATCTACAGACAACGACGAAGTATTTGTTGCGATAATAGAACCTTCTTTAACTTTTGTTTCAGTCTCAGCTAAAGTTTTCTTTTTAATCTCAAGATTTTCAATAATGGCTTCAATGGTTACATCTACATTTTCAAAGCCTGTAAAATCTGTCGTAGGTGAAATGAGAGCAAATTTAATTTCTGCTTCTCTCTTCGTCATTTTCTTTTTTCTTACATAATCAGTAAATATTTTAGTTGCCGCAGAAGTGCCTAGACCTAGTCCTTTCCAATCAATGTCTTTCATACGCACTGGATAATTTTTCTGAGCGCATAATTGTGCAATACCTCCACCCATAACTCCAGCACCTAATAGTCCTATAGATTTCGTAGTATCCAATTTATCTAATTTAGCTCCATCTACTCCTGTCATTTTCTTAACTTTTTCTGTAGCAAAAAATAGTTCGATTAAACGTTTCGAAACATCAGTGACTGCTAATTCACCAAATCCTTTATTTTCAATTTCCAATGCTTTCTTTTTTGATTTACCAGCAGATTCAGAAAGAACATCTAATATTTTAAGAGGTGCTGGATAATTTCCACGAGTACGACTCATAATCATATCTCTCGCTTTTTTAAACATGATCATTCGTCCTATTGGATTTTCTTCAAGTAATGCTGAAGTAATATTTGCAACCATTGGCTTTCTGAGATTTTTTATTGGCTTACTTCCTTTTGCTATTGCTGCTGCCCATTGATAAGCTCTGTGATGAAAATCTTGGTACGGTAAACAAGCATCAGAAAAGCCTAGTTTA
>CAZPTV010000049.1:0-8579 GCA_964589335.1 uncultured Bacteriovoracaceae bacterium | reverse complement strand
ACACACTTTTCTAGATTTTATTTTCTATTAATTTTTGAGTTACGCTTCCAAAAGCAAGCCAAACAAATACGTTATTGTGTGGGCTTTCTAAACCCAGCGCAATCAAAGAAAATCCTAGAAATACGATGGGTGTAAGCAAAACAATATAATCATCTGATTTTTTATAATCAAATATGTTTAAATAATATTTATATAAATTTTTAATTAATAAACCAATCAAAGTAATAAATAATATAAATCCAATGACTCCGCTGCGTGCGAGGACAGTCAAATACGAGTTATGCGGTCCGCTAAGCGCTCTCCCCTCATACGGCTTCATTGTAATTTGAGTTTCAAATCGCTTTGGGTTATTTGGCAAACCATAAATCACTTCAGAAGGTATTTCCGGCGTATAACCCCTACCCAATAATTTAGATTTCTTCCAATCCTCTATCGCTTTTGACCACCAAAATCCTCTAGACCCACCAACAATATTTGTAAAAGTAAATTGTTTATCTATGACATTTTCAATGCCTCGAATGCGCTGGACTGCATAGTTATCTTTCGAGTCATTATGAACTAGATTCTCTTTAAATGTTTCGGAGTCTGTTTTATTTTGAGTCATTAGAATTTGAGAAATAATTATCGTACCTAGAATAAAACTTACGACAATGTACATATATGTTCGTATTTTTTTTCTCATTTCTTCTTTAGATATAAGAAAGACTGAACTGATATAAAATACCAATGTAATAAAATTTGTTCTTTGAAAATGTCCGTTTAAACGAATCCAAAAAGGTATGAATGCACACTGTAAATAAAAGAAATTCCAAACGTTAAATCCTTGATTTAAAATTTGTACTAATACCCACAATATGCCGATTGGCCCAAGTGCTAGATTTGCACCGATTTGATTGTAATCATTTAACAATGCATAATCTCCATAGCCAAAGAACAAAAGAGAAACACCACTTGATAATGCGGCAAGCGACCAAAAATACTCTGATAATTTAATTTGAAAAACGACTAACCCAACCGTAAACCAAATAAATGGATAAATGAATATGATTGCATGTTGAAAAATCCTACTGACCTCATTTTCATTATTTAATGAAACAATTCCGTAAATAAAACGAGTAATATTGTAAATAAAAAAAACTAATAATACCTTGATCTCTATTCTTTTTATCAATGTCTTCCATTGTTTTTCGACTATGATTTTTTCAAATAAAATCGGTATTAATGTAAAAAATAAGATCTCAAGAATATATATTCCCTTAATCTGAATTTTTGCAAACGACCGACTTCCGAATGATAAAAATGTAAAAATAAATAAAAGTGCTGGTAAGGCGAGCTTTTCAGAAGCACTTAATCTTAGAGTTTCAACTTGTAATTGTTTTATTTTTGATTTCATTTTTTAGAATTAAATAAATACTAATAATTGATAGTACAACGATTTGTAATTTTATAAAATATACATATAGATCGATTGAACCTTTGTTATACATAATGATTCTACAAATAAAATCAACAGCCCAAACGATTGTAAAATATTCATACTTCCTTGATTGGTTCATGAAATAAAGCATCATCGTGCTTGAAAGTAACCAAGCAAATATTTGCCCTAAAATGAAAGTAATTTGAACATTATATGGTCCATTTAAAAATATTTGCGCAATAAATAAAAACAACATTATACCCCAAAAAACCGTCCATTTTTTAGGAATTGAATTTTTCTCTAAACTTCTATTCAGAAAGTATGCGGTTAATACGCTTCCACTAAAACTAATGATTCGGCCAATGACATAAAGTGAGAAATTAAGACTGCCTATTTTAAAACCATTTAGCACAACTTGATCCCAAATTACCCGGTCTAAAACAGGAATTACAGGGTTGGCCAATATTCTATAGATATTATATGATTTTGGATGTGGTGTAGAAATTATTGAATCTTTAGTTGCATCTACGAGCCAGTAAATAAACAATGAAATACCAAAAAATAATGTTACCTTATAAACGTCTTGCACTGAATGACTAAATATAAATGCAAGAAACGCCATTAAAATAAAACTACTGTTAAGTGTATAAAGTCTACGGTACGACCAAATCGCATCTCCAATTGAATAGTGAATACTGTATCGATTAACAAATAAAACTGGAATTAATAGTGTCGCTTCAAATATATTAACCCAAATATTCCATTCAATGGCAAAACAGACTCGAATGATAACTTCTACAAAAATTATCGAAAGGATGTAAAACAGAAGTGCATATTTCTTTTTTTGAAAATTTAAATAACGAGGGGCAAGATAAGTTACTGCATTATTCATCCAACCCGAGACCATACCAATGGCTGAATAAATATGGAGCAATCGGTCATTGTCAGTTCGATATTTAATAATAAATAGAAAAATAACAGTACAAATTGATGCCGAAGTTGTAGCAAATGTGGCAAGAATAAATCTACGATCAAATTTTTTTATAAGATTTGCCAAATTCATTGATTTTGAGATTATTCCCTTAACAATAGTATCTAAACAAGGACTAAAATGAAAAACCGCATTTATATCATTTCACCAGTTTATAATGAAGAAGCGGGTATTATACAGTTTCTAGAAAAATTAAGTGCAGTCATTCAAAAATATGAACTCGATGCGCAATGTGTTTTAGTAAACGACGGATCCACAGACAATACTTCTCAGACAATTCAAAGTTCCCACAATAATCCAAATATTAACATTCCAATCACCACACTCGGTCTTAGCAGAAATTTTGGCCAACAAGCCGCACTTCAAGCAGGCCTAGAATATGTTTTTCAAAAAGCATTTCGAAGTGATTTTTTTATTTTAATCGATTCTGATTTACAACAATCACCAGAACTAATCATTGAAATGCTTAAAAAGCTTGAAACTGGATATGATCATATTCAGATGATTAGAAATGATAACCATACTACTGGATTTACAAAAAAAATAACCAGCTTTTTATTTTATAAAGTATTTAAAAATTTATCAGAACTTTCAATCAGTCCTGGTAGCTCTGACTTTAGAGCCTTTAATTATTCTTTCTTAAAAGCATATCTTGAGCTTAGAGAACGAAATCGATTTAATCGAGGCTTATTTCATTGGCTTGGATTCAAAACTATCGAACTTCATTATAACGTTGAAAAAAGAGATTCAGGTGAAAGTAAATATACATTTTCTAAAATGCTAAAACTTTCTCTGAATGCAATTTTACAGTTTTCATCAAAACCTCTGATCTACGTAACCAGTGGGTTGGTCACAATCAGTTTTGGAACATGTATTCTATATTTCATGTACGAATTAAAACGATATCTTAACGGTGAAACTTTTGTACTAGGTTGGACAAGTATTATGTTTTTTGTCGCCTTCTGGAGTGGATTAATTTTATTAACTCAACTCATACTTGCATTATACGTCTCTAAAATATTTAACGAAATCAAACAAAGACCTGTTTATATTGTACGTGATATTAATGAAATCAAAAAAAATCCAGCAAACTTCATAAGTTCAAATTCTCAAAGCTAATTTCATTTTCCAAGTTTACAATTCGGAGTTGGCGAACCAACTTTTATTTCTTTACCCGTTTGTGCTGACTCATATAATGCCGTTATCATTAATAGTGATTTTTTTCCTTCATATCCATCGACTATTGGATCAGCGCGCCCTTTTAAAACATCAACGACATTTTTTAAGTATGCCAAGTGCCCAAAACCATACACCGAGCTTGGTTTTTCAAACTGAGCGTTTCGAATATTTGCATCTTCAGATCTTTCTTCGACAAATTGAAAATGCCTCAACTCATTGACCGCAAACCCTGATATCTCTACTGTTCCCTTTTCTCCCAAAATACTTACACTGCCCTCAAGATCTTTCGGTCTAGTCGCTGTCGTAGCCTCAATTAAGCCAAGCGCTCCAGATTTAAATTTTAAAATTGCAATTCCAGTATCTTCACACTCAATTTTAACCATTTGTGTTGCGGTTTTGGCGTAAACAGTATCTACATCACCCATGCACCACTCAAGTAAATCGATGTGATGGCTTGCTTGATTAGAAAACACGCCACCGTCCAGTGCCCATGTGCCTCTCCAAGAATCTTGATTATAATAATTCTGGTCACGCATCCAACGCACTCGGACTGTACCTAAATTTAATTTTCCAAATCTACCTTCATTTAAGGCTTTTCTGAGTGCAACGACTGGCGGGTTATACCGATTTTGTTTAACAACAAAAAGTCGTACACCATTTTTTTCTGATTCTGCGATCATTCGATCGGCATCTTCAACGGTTAGCGCCATAGGTTTTTCGACTACAACATGCTTTTTCATACGTAAAAACTCAACCGCATGATCGGCATGATTTCCACTCGGAGTACAAATACATGCTACATCAAAATCACCCCAACTCAATAAACTGGAAATACTTGAAAAACTTTTTATTGCGTACTTTTTAGAGGTTTTTTCAAGACGGTCTTGTTTGATCTCACATAGTGCAACAACCTCTGCTTCAGAAATTTGTTGTAAACTTTCGATATGTTTAGGTGCAATTCTTCCGCAACCAATGATTGCAAACTTTATTTTTTTATTCATGTCTCAAAAAATTTCCTTACTTTATTGCAAACCATTAAAACGTCTTCTTCATCCATTAGTGGATCGAAAGGAAGGCTAAGAATTTTTTTAGATAACTTTTCAGTCACATTACAGTCTTTGTATGATTGCTGATTAAAATATTTTTGATATGCGGGCTGTTCATGCAGTCCTACAGGGTATTGTATCAAACATTCAATTTCTTCGTTTTTTAAATAATTAATTAATGATTCTCTAGGATGCTTCATTAAATCTTCAATTTTTATAACAAATAAATGGTGCGAATGTGCATTTTCTAGTTTTTCATCTCGAAATAGAGATATTCCATTTAATCCTTCGAGATATTTTATATATTTTCTATTCAAATTTCTTCTAGACTCTGTCCATTCTGATAAATGTTTAAGTTTCACTCTTAAAAAAGCAGCTTGTAGCCCGTCCATTCGGGCATTTCTTCCAATATATTTATGCAAATATTTTTCTGTTCGACCATGATCTCTTAAAAATTTCATTTTTGTGTAAAGAGACTCGTCTTTAGTAATGATTGCACCCGCATCCCCTAATGCTCCAAGATTTTTTCCTGGATAAAAACTAAACGTGCCTACATCACCCCAGAGTCCAACATGTTTACTTTCGATAAATGCACCATGTGCTTGTGCGCAATCTTCAATTATTTTAAATTCGTATTTTTTTGATAAAGCTTTAAATCCGGCCATATCACATGCTCGACCATAAAGATGAACAAGAATAACCGCTTTTATTTTTTCATTGGAATTTTTTATAAATTTTTCAAGTATCTCTGGTGTGATACAAAATGTATCTGGACAAACATCTATAAAAATTGGTGTTCCACCAACCCTAACAACTGCTTCAGCCGTTGCTGCAAATGTCATTGAAGGGACTGCAACAACATCCCCTTTTGTAATCTCAATACATTCAAGCGCCATTTCAAGTGCATCTGTTCCATTTGAAACGCCAAGACAATATGGAGCACCTGTAAATACAGAAAATTCTTTTTCAAATGCTTGAACCTCTACTCCTTGTATAAAGGAACTATTTTTCAAAACTCGATCAAACGCTTCATCGAGTTCTTTTCGAATCGTTGCATGTAGTCGGCCAAGGTCTTGAAATTTAATTTTATTCATAGCTACAAAACAATACTTAACATTGCTTACTGAAATTGAATAGTCCGCAAAATAAAAACAAAAATTAAATCTACTGGAAATCACTGCACTATTCCCATAAACTAGGGTCTCAACAAAACGCGTTAATCGGAAGAAATTAAATGTGTGGCATAACTGCTATTTTCAATCAAACATATCCTTCAAATATTTTAGTTAAAATGAATCAAAATATTCGTCATCGCGGTCCTGATGATGAAGGTTATGTCTACTTTGAAGGAGATACTTGTTATATTTCTGGTGGAGACGACACCCCCATTTCCGATGATAGCCAATTTGTAAGTTACTACCCCGTGAAAAATCAAATTCCTGAACATTATTTTCTAGGGATGGGACATCGAAGACTGTCTATTCTTGATCTTTCTAAAACCGGACATCAGCCCATTTCATATTCCGATTCGAGATTCTGGATGGCGTTTAATGGCGAAGTTTACAATTATTTAGAGCTTAGAGATGAACTGATTAAACATGGTCATAAGTTTATTAGTCGTACAGATACAGAAGTTGTGCTTGCAGCATATGCAGAATGGGGCGCTGAATGCGTAAAGCATTTTATTGGAATGTGGTCGTTTATTATTTACGATCGAAAAGAAAGAAAAGTGTTTATTTCAAGAGATCCATTTGGAATTAAACCACTTTATATATTTAAATTTAATTCAAATTGGGCAATTTCTTCTGAAATTGCTGCCTTTTTTGCAATACCTGATTTTAAAAAAACAGTACAAGATAAAACATTATTTGATTTTGTTCAGCACGGAGTAACTGATCACACTGAAAATACATTCTATAAAGAAATTCAAATTCTTCTTCCTGGAACTTATATAGAATCAGGTGTTGAAAAACTTACTGACCCTATTCAATACTGGTCTCCAAAAATAAAAACACAGAAAATATCCTTGGAAGATGCCACTCTTGAATTAAGAAGATTATTTGAAAAAACAATTCAATATCACATGAGAAGCGACGTACCCGTAGGTGCCGCGCTCTCCGGTGGACTTGATTCTTCTTCTGTCGTTTGTGGAATTTCTAAATATTTTAAAGACTTTCCTCTTCAATGTTTTAGCTATATTCCGGATCGGTTAGATATTTCTGAAGAAAAGTGGATTGATCTTGTCACTCAACAAACTGGCTTTCAGAGCCATAAAAAAAGATTTTCATCAGATGCTTTATTGTCAGAAATTCTTCAATTCACTAAAGTCCAACAAGAGCCCTTCGTATCTACGTCTATGTTTGCCCAATATAAAGTTTATGAGTTAGTGAATCAACATGGCATTAAAGTCTGCTTAGACGGGCAAGGCTCTGACGAAATTTTAGGTGGGTATCACTATTATTCTGTAGTTCGACTTGCACAGTTATTAAAAACCTTACATCTACCTTCATTTTTTAAACTGTATTCATCTTCACTAAAGTCTGGATTTCTTAAGCCAGGCCGATCGTTGTTAGACATCACAGGAAATCTTTCACCCCAACTAAAAGCTTACTATTTAAAGTATTTCTCTAAACGCAATCGATATTTAAATCTAAATCAATTCAATTTAGATACTAACAATCTTTATCACCCACTCTTTAGATCGAAAAACAAATCAAATTTAAAACACTATCTAACTAAATCTTTAACCCAAACGTCGCTTCCCGCCTTGCTTAGATACCAAGATAGAAGTTCTATGCATTTTTCAATTGAATCTAGAGTACCATTTTTAAACACAGAATTAGTACAGTTTGTATTGTCATTAAATGAATCATTTTTAATTTCAAATTCTGGTGTGACAAAAAATATTTTAAGAGAAGCCGTTCGAGGCATGGTTCCAGAAGCAATCATTGATCGAAAAGATAAAATTGGATTTAGTACACCTGAAAAAACTTGGGTGAGCAAACACGCTAACGAATTAATCGACTTACTCAATCACTCAAAATTTGATCAGCCATTTTTAAATATTAAAGAACTTAAAAACTCTTTGAAAGTGATTTCCTCTAATCAACTTAAATATGATGCTTCAGTCTGGAGAACTCTAAATGCATTTCTTTGGCTTGAGCAAAATCAATGTAGCTTTTAATAATTATTTTGCCCTTATTAATTTAGTTTTTACTAATTTATATTTCTTTTTACATTCCTTACATTGAATATTTGAATTTTTAATATTCAATTTTACTCCACACTCACACATCCATCCAGCGTGACGAATTGGTACGCCTACTACTAATTCATATTGCTCAACATTTCTGTTAACCACTGCACCTGCCCCTATAAAAGAAAATTGACCTAGTTTTACTCCACAGACAATCGTTGCATTTGCACCAATTGAAGTTCCCTTTTCTACTATTGTTTTTTTATATTCATGCTTTCTTGAAATATGGGCTCTCGGATTTATAACATTTGTAAATACACACGATGGTCCGCAAAAAACATCATCCTTCAGTATAACTTCATCATAAATTGAAACGTTATTTTGAACTCGTACACCATTACCAATAACTGCGCGGGGCGCAACGTATGCGTTTTGTCCAAAAGAACAATTTTTTCCAATTTTTGCGCCTTTAGCAATATGTACAAAGTGCCAAATTTTAGTTCCGATACCAATTTTTACACCATCATCAATTATTGCTGAGGGATGAACATAGACTTGACCTTTTTCTTTCATAAGGTTGTTATACCTGTAAGTTTAATAATTTACTAGAATCCGATGAGCTCAATTTATTTTTCTGTAATTATCCCCACTCTGAATCGTCCGAAAGTGCTTTTGAATACGCTAAATTCAATTGCGACTCAAAGCCCATCCCCCTACGAAATTATCGTTATAGATCAGAGCGATAATGAT
>CAZPTV010000048.1:0-8592 GCA_964589335.1 uncultured Bacteriovoracaceae bacterium | reverse complement strand
ATTGGTAATTGTATTCTAGGTCAGGACTGCCGTCAGGATTGGTCAGTTTTTCACCATATTTTGTAATTCTTTGAACATTGCTTCTACCTGATTCAACGACTAAATCATGAATGATTTTTGCATTATCTCTATGCAGACGAACACAACCACCAGATGCGCGTGTGCCTAATTGCCCGTAATGGTCAGGAGTGGTTGCATGCATCGCTACGCCTCCTACAAAAAATATAGGAAACTCAATCCATGCATGCCAAGTGTTTGAATAATGTTTGTCTTTAATAACCGTTGGTCTATAAAATCCACGTGGAGTTGCAGTAACATATTTTCTTCCAGAAGCAGCAGTTTCGTATTTTTCTCTGCCAGTAGAGACCTTCCAAAAATAAGTCTTCTGTCCATCAACATAGATTGTAACGGTTTGAGCAGTGGAGCCACTGGCGGCTTTGTTCACGACTGCTACGATTTTTTCAGAGTCTTTAAATTGATGGCCATTTAGATTTTTAGGCACTTCACCACTCGTAAGTGGACTTGTCATTAATGTTTTAAGTTTTGATAATAAATTCAAAGAATTTGAATTTAAATTATCATGCAAAGATAAATCATTATTTTGATACAATTCTTTTTCAATTTCATCGGGAGTTGCTATGTCATCGAGTGCAGGAGATTCTGAAGCAGAGTTTGAAGAGTTTTCGGAAGCAGTTTTTGAATCCGAATTGCTACCGCAATGAATTGAAGTTGTTGCCAAAAGAACGATTAAAAAAAAGCGAAAAATTATCACAAAATTACCTTTTGCCTAAAAATTTACGATGTAAAAGACCTGATGATTAAACTTGAGGGCTTATAAATTGATTTACGCGCCATGTCAATATTTAATGTGAAATTTTATAGAGCCCGTAGCCAGGATAACTGAGAGGTGATCATTAGCTACGGGCCTGAACTGACTCTTTAAGAGGTAAGTCTTCTAGAATCAATTGTATGAGTCTTATAAACTAGCTCGTAACGCAATGTATTATATATTTAATTAATTATTCCATTTAAAGTTAACTAATAAGTTAATAAATAAATTTAGAACGCTTCGCATAATATTATTGACCATGCGCAGCTAGTTCGATACTTACCGCGTCAATCCGATCAGACTTTTCATACTTTCACGAATGAATTTTGAAATAATTTTTGATCATAATTTTATAACTAGGAGTAATTATGAGAAATAAATATTTATTAATATTAGGTGTCTTATTATCAACGTTTGCATATTCAAGCGAAGAATCTGAAATTGACTTAAACTCATCAGAGCAACAAGGAACAATTGTTAAAACTCTAATTCCAGTAATGAAGTGCAGTCATACACGTTCTGGCTACTCTATGATAATTGATTGGGTATTAGATAAAACAGGAAAAGGTGAGTCACATTACTTGGGTGCGCTTTTTAAAGACAATGCAAAAACAGGAAAAAGCAAAATGGTTGTTAGTATGAAATTAGAAAGAGACTCTGTTGCTGATATTGTTGCAAATCCAATTCGTGATGGATTTTCAGGTGTTAGTGGTAAACGTTCTCTTGATCTGACTGTTTATAATAAAAAATCAGTAATGGGTGGGTTTTCATCCGTTCTCAATTACGCAACAACCGGTGAAGTTCGTAAGATTTCACTTGCTTGTCAATATTTGCGCTAAATTTAGTTAGTTCTAACAACAACCCATTTTTATGGGTTGTTGTTTTTATTATTAGGTAAGTCATATCAATCTCAGATCAAGATGGTGCGGGTCTTTGTTATGCATAAGGTACTGCTCAATTGATAGAGTATAAATTTCGTTCAGAGGATAAGAACTTTCTAAAGGTGAATATATAGTCTGCACTTCAATGCTTTTATAGTTTGAACCAATCCAGCACCATGCAATGTGCTGCTTCTTCTTTTGAAGGCTGAATAATTGGTTCAAGTGAAGTAATAAATTCAATCATTTTTTGACGAATGATTTTTGCATCAAGTTTTGAAATACTAATGATGCCTGTATAAAAAGAATCTTCATCACTTTTTCGATCAATGGCTTGCAATGCTTTTAAATGCCAATTGATATGGTGTCGATAAACTAAGGGAGAATTTTTTGGTAAATGCAATCGATTTGAACCAATAATGTAACGTCCTTTTTCTTCTTTGATAAGTCCAGAACGTAGTAAAAGATTGATTGGTTCTGTTACGCTATTTAATGGTATTTTTAAATAATCTGCAATGGATTGCTTGGTTTGAAATTCAGGAATCATGACTAAAATATGAATGGCTGAATAAATCCATGAACTGTAATATTGTTGTTGGTCTTCAATGTTAAAATTTGTTTTTGAAGTCTGAATATTTTTTGCAATTTCAGCACGCTCATCCAAGATATGTTGAATTTGTTTTTCAAAGTACAAAGTTAAATCGCGACTGCCTGAGCGAGCTTTTTGAAGTAATAATAAAAAGAAATGCGACTCATCGTATGTATGCTCAAGAAAATCATTAATTTTTATTCCATGCTCTAAACTAAAATCAGCAAGACCAGAAAACACTCTAGAAATAAATGTTGTTTTACAGCCTAAAGTGATCGCAAGTTTTGATCGGCTGCCGCGTTGATCACCTTTTGTTGGTAAGCGACTTGCGAGATATTTTTTGTAATCATTAAAATTAAAAACATCCTTATTGCTCATAAAGTTATTTTATAATTAATTAAATAATTACAAATTACAATTCAACTACAACTGGGAAAATCTAACCTACAACGATTGGGTATTCGTTCTCGTTTGTTTATTTAAAATTCATTTTCTTTATAATTATTATTAGGAGCTGAAATGAAAAAATACATAATTCTACTAATAATCTCACTTAGTTTATCAAATATTTTAGTTTATGCGGTTGACGTTAATAAAGGTAGAACTTTATCCAATATGCCAGAGGGCGGTGGCAGCACTGGTGGAGTCACAAGAAGTGATAAAGATGGTAACGGGAATGGTGGCGGCAGCACCGGTGGAGTTACAAGAAATGATAAAGACGGTAACGGGAATGGTGGTGGCAGCACTGGTGGAGTCACAAGAAATGATAAAGACGGTAACGGGAATGGTGGTGGCAGCACCGGTGGATTTGCTTATGCTCCATCAACAATTGAAATTGAAGCTCAAAAAACAATCATTGAAAATATTATTGCCAAATTAAATGAAAATCCAAAATTGAAAAAAGATTTTCTAAATTCACTTCCTAAAAACTTGAAGGCAGTTGTTAAGAATAAAGAAAAAAATACTGCCCAAGCATGTGCCGTATGTGAAGAAAATAAAAATGCAAAAGCTGCAGACCTGATTCAGAACAATCAATTACAACCTGTTCTCAATGCACTCGATCCTAGTAAAGATTATAAGAGAAATCAGGAATTTATTAAAAAATGGGAAGAATTTAATAACAGTAAAACTGAATAATAACGTATAGTTATACTATGATTAGAATTATTTCGTTATATTTGAAGGCATATATTAATTAAATTTGTAACACGGCGCAACAGCATTTGCCCTATAATCAGAAGCATAATTACCTTAGTCAATCATCATCTGAAGGGATCATTTAGGATAAATGGTTCCTTCAGAATCTCTAAAAAATCTAAATAAATTCGGCGCAAGCCAAGGATAAATAAAATGAAGAATAAAATGAAAAAAATAATTTTAGGAATTGCCTTAATATCATCCCAATTTGCATTGGCCGGTGACTGTTACGTTACACGAAATAATGGCTTTAGCGTTCTTATTGAAGCAAAAGGTATTAAATTGCAAAACTTAGACAATAAAAAAGACGCACGTGAATTTTCGAGCTTAGATGGTTCGTACAAACTAAAAATTGGAAACATGAGCCATAGCCCCGCAGATCGTTCGAGAAACGAGGGAATGTCCTACACGGTATTCATCGAAAAAGATGGCAATGCAATTATGAATCAGACTGCGGTAACAATCGGTGGCTTTATGTATATTAATTCAACAATCAAAGAATCTGATGGAAAAGAACTAGGGCTTATGTGTAGCAATTCTGGATCAAGCAGCGAAAATCACTAGTTTTACGTGCAACGACTGCGCGTTTTAGTAAATGAATTCGTCGCAAGCCAAGGATTAAAAACATTGGATTTATGAAAGGTGAATTTATGAAATTAAAAATCATAATTGGACTGATGGTTCTTGTTTCTTTGAGCGCATTCGCAGATTCTCCGCTTTTCAATTCGATTACGAAGACGGGCATGAAAGTGAAAGTCCATTCGGCGATGAATGCGAACGGCGCCTATTATGCCAACGGTCATGAGACGACCGCGCTCGGTGAAGGAATGGATGTGGTAACCTGTTACATTGCAGGCACTTCCTCTGACTACAAGACTTTGACCCCTGGTACGTACGAAGTATACGCGAAATCGGGGGTTGAAATTCCCGAAGCCTCGGACACCCAACTCATCTTGAACACCGAAACCGTTAATGGATACCAAACCCAGGTTCGCATGATCTGCGAACTCTACGGGCGCGGAGGAGAGACTGTCAGTAAGAATCTGACAATTGATCAAATTGAGAAAGCGATTGGATCCTGGGAGTTCATTATCAACTAGTTTTACGTGCAACGACTGCGCGTATATGTAAAAAATTACGGCGCAAGCCAAGGATAAATAATATGATTGAGGTGTTTATGAAAAAATTATTGATTTTATCTTGGATGTTTTGCATTTTGACAGCATCCACTTACGCAACAGCGAATGACTTCTGTTTAGCAAAAAAAGAACTGCTACCTTATAGCCCTTACTCTATGTTCTCCGTTGACTGTGATGGAGTAAAAATCAAGGAAACTTCTTTGCTTGGTAGAGGCCTCGACGAAAGATTTGAAAAAAAGTTGAAAGATAACCATTTCAACATACTCATTCGAACGAATGATCACCTACTGATTTCAAAAAGCAGTAAAGAAGATCTTGCTGTCAGTGAAATCTGTTTGATTAAAAAATCATTTGATATGGATCGCAGTTTTGTAGAGTGCGATTCAGGTTATAGCCTGACATTAAATTCCTCAAAGGATTTTGAGGTAACTAAATTTGCAGAGATTTACCATTACAATATTTTAAAGCAGGCTAAAGGCAGAAACGGTTTTTACATCATAAGTCGCTAAGTAAAAGGTATTTATCACTCATAAAAACTCAAATGCTGAAGCGGCCATCAAAGCCACTCCAGCATTCGATAGAGGAGAGGAGGAGTTGACGACTAAAGTTTTAAATTTATTCTAGACCGCAACCGATTGCAGATTTGCGTCCGATGCTTAATATTCCTTGTTCGCCTTGATATTTTTTTAGTGGGCGAAGTAGAAGTCTAGCATTTTCAAATTTTACAATTAATCTTGCGCTATCTCCTTTTTCAAGAGCGCCAAGTGCTTGCTCGATGCAGCTGTTTAAAGCATACGAATCATTTGATTGAATTCGAACATCAGCTTCGTAAATACCTTTTTCGATGGATTTACCTTTAAGGGTAGTGCCTCGTATAACAGCTTTTAAAGAGTGAATATTTCCAGTAAGAAACTTATCTTTTAAACGATATGAATTTCCGTTGTTCACAGCGCGAACATAGTACATTTCAAGATAACCGCCAGAAAGATCATGAATGATATTAGGACTTTTAGGTTTTACTTCTGGTTTGATTTCTTCAGCTTTTGTAATTTCTGCAAATGCAACTTTAGATACCACTTCTTTATTTACAGTTGCAGCGACAGGCTTCACTGAAGAAACTTTTTCAGCGCCATAAGTATTAAATGAAAATAATAATGTAGATAGAATAATAGACGAGCGAATGCTCACATTTAATAAACCCATACACGTACCGCCTTTCAATAATCAACGTGCACGGTTTAACTTTATTGAGCAGACGTACCACGAGTTAAACTGTGTTATGATTCCATCTTAGCTGATCTGTAATGCGTTGCAATATAAAAATAATTATCTAATCTATTCAAGCAGTTATTAACTTAGGTTTCAAATATATGTCATTATAGACTTTCAGACCAAATCAATAAAGTTTATGTTATAGCGTTTACCAATGAACTCATCTTTTTCAACGAAAGCCTATACGGTCGATTACCTATGCGGTGATTTTAAGTTAATGCAGCTTAAAAATGGGCATCGATTTTCTACGGATGATTTATTGGTCGCATACTTTGTTCAACAAAATCTTCAGCAAAATCCAAAAAATATTTTAGAACTCGGATCTGGCATTGGAACAATTTCACATCTTTTGGCTTGGATCTATAAAGAAGCTCAAATTACCGCTATCGAGGCTCAAGAGGAAAGTTTTGAATTATTTAAAAAAAATATCGAGTTAAATAAAGTTAATGAAAAAATAAAAATCATACATTCTGATTTTAGAGAAACTAATTTATCTGAAAAATTTGATTTGATTGTTGGAAGTCCTCCGTATTTTGCTGTTGGATCTGGGGTGCTCAGTCCACATTCTCAAAGAAAATATTGTCGATTTGAATTGCGTGGTTCAGTGGTTGATTATTGTTTAACTGCTTCTAGATATTTATCACCAAACGGGAAGTTCATTTTTGTATTTCCTTTAGTACCCAGTTTTCAAGGATCAAAAGTAGCAAATGGTTTAAAAATTAGTGGATTACGACTTGAAGTTTATCAAGAGGTAGTACTAAAAGAATCAGAAGAAATGAAATTAGGTTTGTTTTGCGTTTCGTATGAGAACGTCGTTGATAGTAAAATCTTAGAGCCACTAACCATACGTAAGTCAGACGGAAGCATTGATGCTCAATATGACAAATTTAAAGAGATGATGGGAATTAATGCAATTTCAAAGAAAACTAAAGAATTGAAGATTTTAACTCTTCAAAGTTAATCAGCCCAGTTTGAAGAACCTTATCAAAAACATTTGAATATAGAACGCTTTTCTTTTGAATATGGGTAAGGGTTCCTGTTGAAAAACCTTTTCCAAAATATGTAAGCTCATCACATTTAATATTTTTAATAAGACTTTGAGAAACTGATTTAGAATGCCAAGACGTGGGACCATACTTAACGATATTATTTTTCAACCAAGTAAGTTTGGAATCTTTTTCAATATTTTTTAGTAATTTAAAATGTGCATCTGCCCAAGATTGAGGCGAACCGATGTCTTCCCAAATTCCTTTGTATTCACAAAATCCTACTTTTTCATTTCTTATCCAGTGAAGTAAAACATTTTCTACAAATTCAGAAGGTGAATTAAGCTCTAAATGATGAAAAGCCTCTGGTTCAAACATAGCCCATCCTGACCAGAAGTTTGCATTTTTTTGTTTTTCACCAAGATTAGTTACGAGTGAAGTATTTTCGTTACAAGTGAAGTTTCTATATTCTCCCGTGTAATTGTGATTTCTAATTAAGGCAAGTGTCATTACAACATTTTTAGTTTTTCTTAATTCATTATGTTTCATCACTAAAGGGATCGGATCAGAAAGCGAGAGAGAATCACCATTGAAAGAAAGAAAAGGTTCACCACCAAGTATTTCGAGCGCTTTACGATATCCACCACCGCTACCTAATAATAATTTTGTTTCATCAGAAAAAGAAATTTTAACCTTTTGATTCTTAGAAAAATTTTTAAACTCAAGAAATCCTTTTTTTGCAATTTCTGCATGAGGATGAATATTAATGATAAACTCATTCATTCCGATTTCTAGGACTGACTTCATGCCATAAAATGCAGTTGGAATATCTAAGACAGGAAGCAATGGTTTTGGATAGGCATCGCTAAATGGTTTCATACGAGTTCCAAGTCCGGCTGCCATTATAAATACTTTTTGAGTCATGTAAGAATTGTACTATAAAAAAGTAAATCCTTTTATTGTTTTTTTAGAAGTTCATCCCACCTATGATAGAGGTGATCAATTTTTGTATGATGATCTGCCATTGCTTTTGCAAGTTCATTTAATTTTTTTGCATTGCTGGCATGTTCGATCAAAGCACTTTCTGCACTTAGCTTTGCGAGTTCGGCTTCAAGTTTATGAATCGTTGATTCCATTGTTGATAATTCTTTTTGCTCATTAAAACTTAATTTTAATTTTTTATGATTAGATTTATCTTCAGAATTTAACTTAATATTTGTTGGTGTAGACTTTGCTTTAGAACTTTCAACCATCCAGTCTTCCCACTGTTCCAAATTGGTAAACTGTATGCATTCTCCGCCTGATTTTGGAAAAGCAATAATCTTTGTAGCAACTTGATCTAGAAAATATCGATCGTGAGTCACTAAGAGTACTGCTCCTTTAAATTCTTTAAGGCATTCTTCTAAAATAGATAATGTAACCATATCGAGATCATTTGTTGGTTCATCTAAAACAAGAATATTTGCTGGCTGAAGCATAAGTTTCGCAATCAAAACTCGACTTTGTTCTCCACCAGAAAGATATCTTACCGACATATTTGCTTGCTCTTTAGTAAATAAAAAACGATCTAGGTATCCTTTAATGTGAACTGGAGCTCCATTGTATTCGACATACTCACCCCTTGGACAAAGTGTTTCAGATAATGTTGCATCTGGATCGAGCACTTCTCACAATGCACGACCGACGCGCTGATCGAACGCAA
>CAZPTV010000047.1:0-8608 GCA_964589335.1 uncultured Bacteriovoracaceae bacterium | reverse complement strand
ATAATAATGCTTTCAGTATTTATGCGCCACAAACAGTTGTTACTGAGAATGGATCGGGTACGCTTTCATCAGTTTATTCAATTTCTCTTGGGGCGGATCATAGCTGTGCACTTCAAGGTAACGGTAATGGCGGACCAGTTTACTGTTGGGGTAAAAATGATTTTGGACAATTGGGAATTGGAAGTTCAGATTTAAACATTCACTCTAAACCACAATTACTTCGAACTGGAAATGTTCCTTAAGTCCATTGAACTGGAACTGTTGCTACATCTCCATCGGATTTAGATATTTTAATTTGACCATTCTTCATTCCGTAGACAAAAATATCACGTGTAATCTCGACATCTTTTTTGCAGTATTCAATGATTTGATCAATTTTTCCTTGTTTATACCATTCAACTGCTTGTAACCCGTCTGCGCTTTTCTCAGTGCCCAAAGTGCCTTTCGCAATATTATCTAATTTGACGTATCTCCAACCCGAATTGTTTTCAACGTCTAACATGATGTCAAAAACATCTAATTTTTTTGAGTCAAACCCATAAGAAGTTAACACTTTTAAGTCGAAACCAATGACATTGTATCCAATGATCAAACGTTCTTTGCAGATCCGATGCATGTGTTCGAGTTCGTTTTCTTGAAATGCAAGTGTTTCACCTGTTTTTGAATCATAAAGACAGGCTACAGAAACACCTAATTTATCGATGTTTTGCCAACCGCCGACATCTTGTGCAATCTGTTTTGTTTCAATGTCTAAAACGGCATAGTGTTTATTTTTTAGAAATAATGAAGAAGGTTGAATGTCATCTGAAAATGGAACGGTGAAATCGGTTGTCCAATAAGCAGGGGATAAACGCACGCGAGGTTTTTTTGGGTTAGCCATGTAACTACTTTGCCAAACCTCCGAGTTTTCTGGCAAGTGCTATAAAAGTTTGAATTTCTGGTCTGTGATCTGGTTCAAGGGTTTGGAGCGCCGCTTCACCCTCGTAAATTGCTGAAACATAATCACAATCTACGGTCAGGAGCTTTGCAAGCATAATGCGTGCAGCAGTGTAACCTGGATCAATTTTTAAGGTTGTTCTACACATTTCGATAGACCAATTGGTTTGAACCTTAATCAATTCGAGCAAACGATCAGGATTCAGTGGAGAAATAGTATGTGCTTTTCTAAAAAATTCTTCAGATTGCTCGTATTCTCTTTTCTTACGATACAGAGTCCCTAAAAGTGAGATTGCCTGTACATAATCAGATTTCAATTCAATTGCTTTAGTTAAAAGTTTTTCTGCGACAGAAAATTCAAGTTTCTGTAAATAATATGAACCTGCTCGTACTGCGGGAGTTGGATTTGTAGGTGCTGCTTTAACTGCTTCAAAAAGAAATTGCTCGGCATCTCTATATCTGCGCTCTTTTAGTGCGACAATGCTTTCTTTGACGAGTAGCTGCCAAGGCTGTTTAGGCATAGCAACCCATGCTTCATATTTTTCAATTTCATATTTCAAATCAGTAGCATTGAATGGTTTTACGAGGATTGATTGCACTTCCATTTCTTCGGCTAATGAGAGTAATTCAGGTCGTTTTTCTTCAATGGCAAGAATTACATATGTGTTGCTCATTTCAGGCAACCAATTGAGATTTTTTAAAAGTCTAAATGCTGATCCGTCTGTGTAATCAACTTCAGAAATTAAAATATGAATATTGTGTTCATTCAGATTTCTCATCGCTGCCGATAATGTGGAGGCATAGTAAGTTCGATAATCACCTAAGGTGCGAATATATTGATCCATACTATCGCGCAGTAGAATTCGAGTGCCTACATTCAGGATATTTACGGTTTTCGATGTATTATTTTGAGTGGGCTTAGCCATTAATAATATATTTTAAATATATTTGAAATTTTCGCGATAGAGAAAGTAAAGAATATTCAAATGATTCACTTGGTAGGTTGTTTTGTGCCGCTTTTCATTTCATTAACTTTAACTTTACAGCTCTCCTTTTCGCTAATGATATAGCTATTTGACAAACGACGTGAAAATTCAGAATTAGCGCACCGATTAAATCGGGCATCAAGCTTGGTTTTATCGGTGGAAATTTTTTCTGGAAGTCTGTTTTTGAATAAATTTTTACAACCCTCAGCGGTTTTAGTTGCTAATGAAAAGCAGTCTTTTTCTGAAATTAAATAACAAAGTCTAAATACAGAATCCTTATTGCACGCTTCTTTTTCCCAACTTCCGCTAACTTCTTCAAGCCAGAAACTTTTTGTTATGACTTCAGCATAGGAGCTTTTAAATGGTAGAAATGAAAAAAAAGCTACTATAAATATTATTTTAAATTGAACGGAGAGTTTATAGTAAAACATGATTTTCATTTTCTAATAATACTGATACTTCATTTAAATGCAAACAGAACACAAACCATTTATAGCAGATCATAAAAACATAGCCGAACTAACAATTGTACCATTAGTGATGGGTGCGATTATGGGAATTATTTTTGGAGCATCCTCTCTCTATCTCGCACTTAAAGTAGGAATGACAGTTTCTGCTTCAATCCCAGTAGCTGTCTTGTCGATCACCTTATTCAAAGGACTATCTAAAGGTTTTGGTTTTAGGAAAGCAACGATACTTGAAAACAATATTGTGCAAACGACCGGTTCGGCGGGAGAGTCAATTGCATTTGGTGTATCTGTCACAATGCCTGCACTGTTGATTCTTGGACACGATATGGAATTAACAAGAATTCTAACCGTTGCAATTTTGGGGGGATTACTTGGTGTTTTTATGATGATTCCTCTTCGGCATGCGCTCATTGTGAAAGAGCATGGAAAATTGATTTATCCAGAAGGCACAGCATGCGCAGAAGTTCTCATTGTCGGAGAAAAGGGGGGAACTTCAGCTAAAGCAGTGTTCAGTGGATTTTTCTTTGGTCTGATTTATAAATTTATGAATGTAGGCATGAAGCTTTGGGTGGATGTACCTGAGAAAGCACTTAAATTTTTTAAGGGAGCTACATTTGGGGCTGAAGTATCGCCAGAACTTTTGGGTGTTGGATATATTATCGGGCCTAGAATTGCATGTACAATGGTTGCGGGTGGAATTTTATCTTCATGGGTATTGATTCCAATGATTATGCTTTTTGGTCAAAATTTAACCGTGCCTTTCTTTCCGGCTACAAAAATTATTTCTGAAATGTCTCCTCATGATATATGGAAGTCATACGTTCTTTACATTGGAGCTGGAGCCGTTGCAGCAGGTGGAATAATATCTTTAATACAAAGCCTACCGACAATTATTCGTTCTGCAGGTGCAGGTTTTAAATCACTGAAAAAATCTGGACCAAAAGGTAAATCAGATTCAAGAATCGATACAGATATACCTCTGCCCTATGTCATGGCAGGCATTCTCATCTTAATTGCAATAATATCTGCGATTCCATCGCTGCATCTTAATGTTTTGGGTGCGATATTGATTGTATTGTTTGGATTTCTTTTTGTAACAGTAAGTTCAAGACTATGCGGTGAAATCGGGTCCTCATCGAACCCGATTTCAGGAATGACTGTAGCAACGCTTTTGATTACAAGTTTAATTTTTCTTTCATTGGGATGGGTAAGTTCAGAATATCGAGTGACTGCACTTTCAATTGCTGCAATTGTTTGCGTAGCATCTTCTAATGGAGGGACAACTTCTCAAGATTTAAAGACTGGTTATCTTGTCGGTGCAACTCCAAAATTTCAGCAAATTGGTTTATTAGTAGGAGTTATTTCTTCTGCTCTAGTAATTGGAATAACGTTAAATGTACTCAATGATGCGTCGACGGTGTATACAAAGAAAAATCTTCCAAATGTAAAAATTGAAAAAGTCACGGAGCTTTCAAGTCTAGAGCAAGTAAAAGGTGCAGACAGTAAAAATGATAAAGAATTTTATCATGTACTTCGTATGACGGCGACTGGAGTAGAGGGTTTGTCTCAAGACCTTCAAGGAAGAGTTCCAGAAGGCAAATATTTAGTTAGTCCTGAGGGTGAAATCAAATACTTGATTGATCCAGGTATCAATGGAGTTCTAAAAGAACGTGATGATGGAACAAAAGTGCAAAAATATGAAGCTCCCAAAGCACGTTTGATGTCGTTAATTATCGATGGGATATTAACTCAAAAATTGCCCTGGGGACTTGTACTGCTTGGGGTGTCAATTGCATTGGTGATGGAACTTTGTGGAGTGCCAGCATTGGCTTTTGCTGTAGGAGTGTACTTGCCTTTGTCTGCTTCTACGCCAATATTTTTTGGAGGAATGGTCCGCTATTTCGTTCAAAAATTATCTAAGAAAAAAGAAGAAGAGAGTGAATCGAGTCCAGGAATTTTAGTTTCATCAGGTTTAATTGCAGGTGGATCGATTGCGGGAATTGGACTTGCCATCTTATCAATTTATGAGGGATTGGGTTCGGTGCTGGACATGTCGGCGCGATTTCCTGCTTTTACGTCAAATCATTTAGTTGCAACAATTGCATTTGCAATAATGTGTGTTTGGTTAATGCTAGTTGGTATGGGTAAATTACTTAAAGAAAAATAAATCAGAGTGGGTTCAATTGAATCGCTTTATCAATTTCATTTTCCTTAAATTTAAATTTATATAAATCATTATCGTCGAAATAATTTATAAATTTGTTTCTATTTTTTTTAATCGTCGCACATATTTTATAAGCGTATGTTTCGATTGCATTGCTATAGTCGCCATATTCAACTTGTCGTTTATCATCAAGAAATGAATGAGAGCCGCATGCTTTGGCCCATTCTTGACAATTGTCTTGATAGTAGGAGTTATTTGTATTGCAGCTTTTTAAAGATTTATTGATTTGATCTTTTATTAAATTTATTTCTTCATTAGCAATTGTAACTAGTAGTTCGGGCGGAGCTTTTAAATAACAGGAGTCAGTTTTTTCAGATAAGGCCAATGATTCCAATGGACTTAAAATTGAAGCTGAACTTTGAGCAATGGATTCATAGTTAAACGCTTGATTTTTCATTTTCTCGTAATAGCAAGTATATAAAGATTTTTGTGTTATGGGCTTTAATGATTTAGATATATATTCTAAAACGCTTTCATGACAATTATTTATTATTTCAGATTTTCTTTGTTTCGCTTCTTGTGAGTTATTATCACTGATTAATTTTAAATAATCCGAACTACTTTTTTCGCAAACTTTTTTTGCAAGAGGACTGATGTTATCAATCTCATTACAAGCATTTTTATCTAAGTAATTTACTCCATCGAACGCTAATGATTTAATTATGTTAAATGTCTGAGGGCTATTTGTTTTCAGCAATTGCGGTGAATAACGATAAGCTACTACGGCTTCAGCAAAGTGTTCCCAGGGATTGGTCGCTCCATAAATTGATGGAATAATTTTTAAATTACTTGTGCTCCATTCGATTTCTTTTGTTTTAGGGTTTATGGTTTTCGTCCACCTTCCCAAATCTAACCAGGCTTTATCTTCGTCAGCATCAAAATGATTTGCAATAACATGACCGAGTTCATGAACAATTGCCAATTGTCTTTCGGCACGAGTATGTTCATTCCAGTAGTCAAATATTTCAATCGAAGCATTGGCAAGTGTTGAATCATCACCATCTCTTGTATACCCTCGTTTAAAATGTATTAATTTATAAGTGCCTTCATTTTTTAATGGAAATTTTCTTTCAGGAAAAGCAGTAAACGCCAATAGAATGTCATCTAGTTCGGCGGCTTTCCATTTGGAAGCATTATTATAAGAAATATGAGAACCATTAAAATTATATTTTTTAAGTAAAAACAATAATTGTGCACCTTCTTTGACACCAAATAATTCTTTTAAACCGCAGGCAACTGTTGAACATTTCGATGAAAAATGTTTTTGATCTTTTGAGTCAGCAAACCATTCGCTATATTTTGTTAACTGTTTAAAGGCATTTATTAGACCTGAATCGTCAGAGAAATTAAATCCAAAGACATTTTCATTCGTTTTAATTCCAGTTTTTACGTTTTTATTAATCCAGGTATTCAGTTCTTCTAATGTGTAAGGTGTTTTTTTTTGGCACTTTGCTTTGATGAAGTCTTGATCGGTAGCAGCCCAATCATTTGGATTCGTATAACCTGTCAATATATTTGATGTGGGTAGTTCAGCAGAGTCGCAATTTGCGCAATCTTGACTCTGAGCGCTTGAAAGTTGTGTAAGACAAATCATTGAAAAAATAAAAATAATATTCATGGTTCATTTGCTTCAAGTTGTATGCTTTTTACAGTAAAATTTGGATCGTTTAAGACAAACAAAGCAAGATTTTTATTTTTAAATGGCAATCGTATTAAGCTGTTAGATTTTCTTTTTGATGGATCGCTCAAAATATCATTGATTATATTTCGATCTTTTATATCAAAAAAACGAGAAAGATTTTTTAATGAATGCTGGGGTAATTTTGGATTATTTTTACTCAGATCTAGTGTATAGAAATCTAATTTATTATTTTTAAATACAAAAGATAAGTCATAATTAATTCCACTGTAGTTATAGTAATAAATTTGATTTTCAATTTTATTTGGCTTTCCAAAAAGTTTTTCAATGTCAGAAGGTTTTGTTTGTTCAAAATTATTAATTTTTGAGAAATTTTCAGGAAGAGTCTTGAGTAATACTTCGCGCAGAGGCATGGGTTCAAAAGGTTTTATGTTTGTACTGTCTGCGAATGAAAGAGTTATAAAAAAAGTAAATATTACAGCTAATTTCATTCTATAATTTTCGAATAAAGGAGTAATTTTGTCGATGTCATTAAGTGCGTGTAGGTCAAATATTCCTAGAATACACCCCATAACAGACTTGTTATGGGGTGTATAAATTTGAGTTGAGTATTTCTATTTAGCGATTTCTGCCGTTATGCTTTTTCCGAAAAATTGCTTTATTTTCTTGTCGCATTCCTTTTCTTATTTGATTTCGATCATGTCTAAGTTCTGCTCGTTCGCCTCTGTCTATTTTTCCATCCGACATAGCCTCAGCTTTGTCTTTTCGCAGTTCTTCTTCTTTTGATTTAATATGATCGAGCTTATTTTGTAATCGATTGGCTTCTTGTTCGTTTAATCGACCGCTTTGAACACCTTGATCAATTCTTTTTTGCATATTTTCTTCACGTTTATCTGTATTTTGTAAGAACTTACCGTCCTTTGGTTGTTCCGCAGTTGTGGTGGGTGCTGTTGTTGTATTTTCTTGTGCTTTGGCAAAATTAGATAAAAGGCTAATTCCACTAATAAATGTAATTATGAGAATTGATTTATTCATAGGCTCTCCATTGATTGAAGTTAATATTCGTACCTGATTATAATGAAGAGCAAATTCTAGTCCAATTTAAATATATAATAAAATCAAATGTATAAGAATATTAACTGTTTTTTATGAGAATATTGCAACATGCGATGTTGCAGATTGCATCATATGTATTTTCATTATTATTTTCTTTTACTGTTTTTTTTTCTTGAGGGATTGTCTTCGTTTTTAATTACAGAAAGAGCAGAATTTGTTGCATTTAACCATTCGGTAGCGCTCATTGTTGGTTTATCTTTTAGTACGTCTTTTGCTGCTAAATGTAGAGAGTTATAAATATTTTGATTTAGTGTAATGCCATTATTGATACGTTTTAATAAACTAATCTTGGCCGTTTCTTTTTGTGACTTAGGTAACTCTGATATGTTTTTTTGAATTAACAATTTATTATGTTTCAGCTCAGGAATAGGTAATGTCACGGACCTAGTTGCATCTAGCTGGATTACGGCCCAAATGCCACTTTTTTCAATTGGAATTCCTGCGCGTGGTTCTGTGTATTCGATTAGTTTTGTTTTTGAACCATCTTCTATTATTTCTTTAACTTCACTAAAAACTGATTCTGTTTGTTGTGAGAGAACTGTTGCTTCACTTAAAGTCGAACGAATATTATAGAGCGCTGTTTCGTATTCTTCTGAATTTGGTTCACTCCTTGAAAGTATCCCCGCTAATAGTCGAGACTCGTATGTAAAGGCCACGACTTCATCGAGCACATGATATTGTCCATATATGTCGTCAGCTTTAATATATTTAGAAAGTGGAACGTCATTTGAAGACTCCATCCAACCAATAAATACGCTATTTAATTTTCCATTCACACTATTTGTTTCATTTTTTGCATGGATGAATTCATGAATCGGGTCGGTTGTTAATTTTAATTCAATCGCATTTATGGTTCCTAAGTAGAGTCGATTTTCACCAGGGATGTAGAGTGCATCTACATTTTTTAAAAGCTGGGGTGCAAATGCTACTTTGGTTTGAGAGTGTTTATAAACTCCCCAAGCAAATGCATTTAATCGGTTTTTATTTGTTGGACTTTCTGGGGTTAGTTCCAAGATCGGATGTTTTTTTTCATTATGTATTCTTTTAAATTGAATTCCAGATTCATTCCAAAATTCTTCGGTCGCATTTAAAATTTCAATTGCAGTTTTGTTAATAGGTTTTTTTAAATATTGTTTATGTAATGCAAAAAGTTTTTCTTGCAGTCCTTTTGCCTCAGTGGGAAGAACGAAATGTGTTTGCCCGTAACAAAGTTGAGTTAATAAAAATATACAAAATA
>CAZPTV010000046.1:0-8664 GCA_964589335.1 uncultured Bacteriovoracaceae bacterium | reverse complement strand
CCAAAAAAGAAAAATTTGGCCACTTCTTAAACATTTGAGAAATCTATGAAACCTTTTGCGATTATCGTAAGCCGATTTAACGAAGAAATTACAACAGGATTATTAAATGGAAGTTTGGAATATCTTACTGAAAAGGGAATTGAAATCTCAAAAGACGATATCACATATGCCCCAGGTGCATTTGAAATTCCTTTAATTGCTAAGACTTTGGCAAAATCTAGAAAATATAGCGGCATCATTTGCCTTGGCGCTGTTATCAAGGGAGATACTGCTCACTTTGAATTTATTAGTTTAGGCGCTACCATCGGCATTCAAAATGCTTCGCTTGAGACTGGTGTGCCCATTAGTTTTGGAATTCTTACAACCTATAACGATGAACAAGCTGAAAAAAGATCTAAAAAAGGATCCGAAAATAAGGGTCGCGAAGCTGCTGCCGCATGTTTTGAGACAGCGCTAATTATTCAAAAAATTAATTCTTAATTTTAAGGTACTTCGCGAGCTAGTTCTCTCATCATTTCTAATATCGAAGAAGTTTGTGGAACTGAAACCATTTCTAGTGAATCAGCCAACCCTATTCCTGGTACAAAAGCACCTGCTAATAACTTCGGCGCAGCATCTAACTCATAAAAAAATTCCTCTACGGTTCTACGCACAAGGTGTTCTCCAAAATTAGTTACTTCTGTATCTTCATTTACATAAATGACTTTTCTAGTTTTTCGAATACTCGCTGAAATCATATCCCAATCGTAAGGCCAAAGAGTTCGTAGATCGATCACTTCGGCTTCAAAACCTTCTTGAGCTAATTGATTTGCAGCTTCTATGCATAGAGGTAACGTACGACCATAACTAACTACAGTTAGATCATTGCCTGATCTTCTGATTTTTCCTTTTCCAATTTCAACCGTGAACTCTTCAAGCTTAGGCCATTTTGCTTTCCACTTTGATCGATCACCCAGAGGTGCGTCGATCCATTCTTTTAAAGTTTTTTCATCGTCTGGTTCACCTGGAATCATCTCTTCACCTCTTACTCGAAGAAGTGCTTTGGGCTTAAGAAACATTACTGGATTTGGATCTTTTATTGCGGCCAACATCAAACCGTAAGCGTCAATAGGCGTTGACGGCATAACAACTTTCCAACCAGGAATATGAGTCATCGTAGCATCGAATGAATGTGAATGATAAATAGATCCTCGAATACCTGATCCCACTGGAGTCATGACAACCATTGGGAGACACCAATCACCATGACTTGCCCAGGTTGTATTTCCCGCAATTTTTAAAAGATCAATCGTATTATAAATATAATCACAAAACTGAATTTCTGCGACGGGCTTTTGTCCAGCCATTGCCAAACCAATTGCGGTTCCAATTATTCCGCGTTCATCAAGAGGTGCGTTCCAAGTCGTTTCAAGTCCTTGAGTTGCTGTAAATACACCGCCTAAAGGTGGGCCAACGTCTTCACCAAAAATATCTTTAACACCTAAATTTTTTTCACCATAATGAAGAGCCATTCGAATAGCTTGTGCCATATTTGCCATTACCAGTATCTCCCTGTTTTACCTTTTTGACCGCAGTAAATAAAATCCCAAATACTCTTTGGATCTGGCTGTGGTTCTTCTTTAGCTTGACGTGCGTATGATAACATTAATTCGTTATATTTCTCATAAAGAGCGTCAATTTCATTTCTCTTTAATATACCTTCTTTTTCTAATCGTTCTTCAAATAATTTTAATGGATCATCTTCAGTTTGTACGAAATTAGCACCACTTGCAGAAGAATGTCCGTATAAGCGAGTAACACGTGCTTCAATAAAATATGGCTTTCGCTCTTTACGTATATAATCAAAAGCATTTTTTAATTTAATATATGTTTCTTCAGGATCCGTACCATCAATAACATCTGCTGGTATTCCAAATGCTCGTGCTCGATCGGCAATGTTTTTTTCACCATGCTGGCCAGCTGCAGAAGTCGAAATTCCCCAAGAATTATTTGTTACTAAAATTAATAATGGTAATGGATTTGCTGGTCGAGAACTCCAAATCAAGCAACTAGCAAACTCACCTTCAGCTGTTCCTGCATCGCCACCAACAACAATCGTTACACCGTCTGCATTTGCTCTTTTATTTGCAATCGCTGTACCGGGAGCAATTGCATACTGCACTTCGATTGGGGAGGAAATCGGACAAACATTCCATTTTCGAATACTTTGGTGGTTGCAAAAATTTCTACCACCGCTGTAAGGATCCAACGCAGAGTTTTTCATTTGTCGAATGCTATCCAAAGGATCTGCGCCCATTGCCATGAGAACGCCAGAACTCCGATAATGACCATGAAAATAATCAAATTTTGGCCCTTCACCTTTTTTGATTAGTAACCCAAGTGGAATATTAAATGCTTCTTCCCCAGGGCCACCAATCCAAAAATAACCATCATTTTGTTTATACATTTTTATCATTCGCTCTTCTAATGCACGCGTTTTAACCATGAGATCATGCATCTTAATTAATAACTCAGGAGCGAGTTTGTCTTTGGACCTAGGTTCGAAATTTACAATTTTTGATGATTTTGACATGGCAGTCAATATAGCTTGCCCAAGGGAGTTCGACAAGTGGAAGCTTTCTGTTTTGAATGGATTTGACACGTCATTTAAAGTAATATCATTTACGAATATGAATCGTAAAATCACAGAAATTCTCAATACAAAGAAAAGAACGATATCTGCTGAAATTATACCTCCTCGAAATGGCACTGAAACAGAAAAGTCATTTCTTCAAATACAGACTTTGAAAGATGCAAAGATTGATTTTATTAGTGTAACTAAAGGCGCAGGTGGTTCGCTGCGTGGTGGGACTTTACCCATTGCACATATGATTCAATCACAACACCATATTCCTTCTGTTGCACATTTTACGTGCCGAGATCACAGTATTGAAGAAATTGAAAATTTACTGATGGATCACCATTATTTTGGTGTAAAAAATATTTTAGCATTACGAGGCGATCCACCTGATGGACAACCCGATTATTTTAAAAACGAACCAGGCCGGCATATCTTTGCATACCAACTCGTAAAACAAATCCACCAACTTAATAAGGGTGAATATTTAATAAGAAAAGGATTTGATCACGATTCAAAAACTAGTTTACGTAGTGGAGCTAAAACAGATTTCTGTATTGGTGTAGCGGCACATCCTGAATTTATACCTCTTGAAAAATCAATTGAGTATTTAAAATTAAAAACAGAGATGGGAGCTGAATTTGGAATTACTCAAATGATTTATAATTTAGATGTTCTTGAGAAATTTTTGAATGCAATGGAAAAAAACAAAATCAAGATTCCTATTCTTCCTGGGTTTAGAATATTAACAAACGCACAATCCGCCGCTCGAATGGGAAATAAATTTGGTGTCAATATTCCTAAAACATTAATCGATCGTTTATCAGAAGCAAAAAACGATGAGGAAGGTAAAAAAATTGGAGTTGAATATTTTACAGAATACTGTAATCAATTATTTAGATTAGGAATAAAAGGAATCCATTTATTCGTAATGAATGATGCCATCACCGCAAAAACATTAGCCGAACAACTTTCGTAAATAGAAATTATTCTTTTAAATATTTTCTAAAACTAAGAAAAAATATTCCTGGCGATACATAAAGCAAACCTGTCTTAAGAAGCGTCAACGCGCTAAAATTAGGATAAACCATTTTAAATTTGTCAGGAAGACTCTCATAAAATCCACCGATAAATGATAATAAATAAATCAAATATGCTGGCCCATTTTTTAAGAAAGACATAACAAAATAACCAGGGTTATTAATCAATACTCTCCAGACTTCGATTTGGTATTCTAGATTACCACCATTTTTTTCTCCAAATTCTGTCACAACACTCCATAGGGTTGTTTTTGGAGTCCCTTCGAACAAAATCATAGAAAACATTGGCACAACAGCTATCGCTGTCATGTATGCAAGAAAATATTTATATTTAAAACTATCTTGAATCCATTGAGTAAACGGTACAGCCAAAATTGGAATTGCTGGATAGATAAAGTATCGATAACCATAATAACTCCCCTGCCCTTTCCAACATACAATTAAATAAAAATTTACGGCTATTGGAAGCAATAAAATTAAAAAGTCCCTCTTTTGTGGAATTTTTTTTATGATTAGAGCAATAAATCCTAAGATTAAAAATGGTGCAGTATAAACCAAACCCCAATCAGCTCCGAATAATACGGTGTAAGATCTTTTTAAATAGAAATAAAATCCCTGAAACTCTGTAAACATTGAAACATTATTAAATAATTTATTAACGGCTTCGTAAGGCTCAGGATTTAAGATATGTGGTATTTCTAAAATCCCTTTTGAAATCATATATGCAGCTGTCGCTACATGAACTCCCTTTCCTAAGGATAGCACTTTATCTTTTCTAAAAATTAATATTGGAAAAAGTACTGCAAAAATTATTGCATTTTGCCTGACTAAAAATGATAAAATGCTAATTATGGTTACTAAAAAAATGATCTTAAGAGATTCTAGTTTCAATGTGTCTTTTTTAATTAGTATTACAGTAAATGCAGTCATCAAAAACAATTCAGATATATGTGAAAATACAGGTCTACGAAAAGCATAAATAGCTGCCCCCTGTGTAAACATCATGAGATAAACACTTAACAACGAAGAAGGTTTAGTGAATCTAAATCGTAATCCCCAGTATAATAAAACACATGAGGCATAAAAATAAAAAGCGCTTGAAATTAAGAATCCAAATTCTGACCAACTACCTTGAATGGTTTCTTTAGATCGTTTCTCTACAATGGGATTTCCTAATGCGCGGTCTATTAATGAAAATGCAAAAACAAAAGGAGTTGCCATTAAGCCTGGGCCAACTCGACTTAAGGGCGGAACAGATGTTTCATCTACATATTCCTTACTAAAGTCCGGATAAGTAAAATAAGTAAATGAAGTTGAAAACGCGAAGTACGAGTAATCGTCACCCGTGTAGATCATTCCTGAATTCTGCATTTGATAAGGACGAAAGACTAAAAACAGAACAATAAAGAATCCGACACTGATAGATCGAAGAGGATCTAATAGAAATATTTTTTCAAAAATTGTTTTTAACAATATTTTTGAGTCTTGCTGCATCGCAACGCCCTTGCCACATAGATAAAAAAATGTTCAATAATTCTTTATACTTTTGCATAATCATGAAGAAAGAAAAAGTTGAATGTATCGAAATAAAAAAATTTCACTAGTCATTCCAGCATATCGCGAAGAAAAACTCATCATTCCTACACTGGAAAGCGCATCCAGCCACTTCGACAAAATTTATGTTGTCGATGACTGTTCACCAACGCTTGAAATGGCAAATGTTGTAAATAAAATGTCAGAAAAAGACCAGCGTATTACCTTGATTCGTCATGAAACAAATCAGGGTCCAGGAGGCGGTATCATTACTGGATACCTAGCTTCTTCGAAAGATGGAAATGATATCGCCGTAGTCGTTGGAGGTGATAACCAAATGCTACTTTCAGAAGTTGAACGATTTTTAGATCCTATTATTGATTCAAAAGCAGATTACGTTAAGGGGAATCGATTCTTACTTGCAACCCTTGAAGATACTTTAAATAAAATGCCTAGATTAAGACTTTTTGGAAACTGGCTCATCACGGGTTTAACTAAAATTGCATCAGGTCAATATAAAGTTATGGATGTTGTCGATGGATATACAGCAATATCAAAACAAGCAATCGATACAATAAACTGGAATTACGCATGGAAAAAATACGGCTACCCAATGGATTTTTTAATCCGATTGAATGCTTATGGATTTAGAATTTTAGATATTCCAAGAACTGCAATCTATCTTCCCGGTGAAAGGCAGTCACAAATTAAAGGTTTTAAATATGCCATGAGTGTTAGTCCAATGTTGTTAAGAGGTTTTTTTTGGCGATTAAAATTTAAATATTTATACCGAGATTTTCATCCGCTTGTTCTTTTTTATTATTTATCAATTCCAATGCTCTTCTTAGGAATCGGATATGGAATTTACATGTTAATTGATAAATTTTTCTTTGGCGGATTTGGCGTTACTGGCGCAAGAGCCATGTTTGATGGTTTATTGATTATTTCTGGATTACAGTTATTACTTTTTGCTATGCTTTTCGACATGCAGGAAGGCAAATGATCGTAATTGTTGACTATGGAATGGGTAATCTACATTCCATACAAAGTAAGTTAAAAATTATTCAGTTTGAATCTACGATAACAAGCGATGCATCCGTCATTGAAAATGCATCAAAATTAATTCTTCCTGGTGTTGGTCATTTTGGAACAGGAATGAAAAACATTAATTCTAGAAATTTATTTGAAGTCTTAAATAAGAAAGTTCTTCAAGATAAGACACCATGCTTAGGTATCTGTCTCGGCATGCAATTGATGGGACAAAAAAGTGAAGAAGGAAATGTTTCTGGATTGTCTTGGCTCAATTTCGAAGTTTGTAAATTCAATTTCAACCAAATAACAGAACAGAAAAAATTACGCATTCCACATGTCGGATGGAATACAATTCAAATTAAAAAAAATAACTCAATTTTATTTAAAAACATCAACACAGAAAAAACATTTTATTTTACTCACTCATTTCATGCTAAATCATTAGATGAATCTATCACGTGCTCAACAACAAATTACGGTTATGATTTTATCTCAATCGTTGAAAAAGATAATATCTATGGAATTCAATTTCACCCTGAAAAAAGCAGAATTTACGGTCTTAAAATGATCGAGAATTTTTTGAGGTATTCTTGATGCTGCGACCAAGAATTATTCCAACATTGCTTTTAAAGGGGCTTGGCCTCGTTAAGGGAAAGCAATTTAAAGACCATCGATATATTGGTGATCCTATGAATGCAGTTTCCATATTTAATACAAAAGAAGTCGATGAAATTCTTTTTTTAGATATAACTGCAACTTCAGAAAATAGAATTCCATCACCTGAATTTATTCAAAAAATTGCGGACTCTTGTCTCGTCCCGTTTGCTGTTGGCGGCGGTATACGGAATGTTGATGATGCCCGAATTATTTTAAAGTCAGGCGCGGAAAAAGTTTGCTTAAATACAGCGGCATTATTAAATCCAAAAGTAATACAAAATATTTCACAAGAGTTTGGAAATCAAAGCATTGTTGTATCCATCGATGTAAAGAAAAATTTTTTTGGAAAAGTTGAAGTTTATACAAATTGTGGAATGAAAAAATTTGGAAAACCATTATTTGAAACAATCGATGAAACACTTTCAATGGGGGCGGGTGAGATTATAATCAACAATATTGATCGTGATGGAATGTTAAACGGTTATGATCTTCAATTGCTTGAAGAAATTTCAAACAAAATAAATGTACCACTTATTGCTTCCGGTGGCGCCGGGTCATTGGCAGATTTAAAAGAAGGTCTGAATAAAGGCTGTGCGGATGCAGTTGCAGCTGGAAGCCTTTTTGTTTTTCATGGAAAGCGCCAGGCTGTATTAATTAGCTATCCAGATGAAAATGAAATGAAATCAATTTATAATTAATGTTACTGGAAATTTCTGCCGATATGAAAAGAATACAAAGTAAGCCATCCTACTATTCTAGGGAGAAATTTAATTATGCCGCACAAACAAATTCAAACAACAATGGCTCAGGATGAATTTTTTAATGTCGTTATTGCAATGCTCGTCGTTACGATACTTTATCCTCTAATTTTTCTTTTCGATGGCACTGTAAATTCAATAAAAAATATTGGAGCTTTAATGAAGAGTAAATCTTAAAATTGATTTTCTTTTTCGAGAAATTTCGCCATAAATATTGCATCTTCACTATCTGAATAAAAATTTTTCTTTATCGATTCAGTAAAAAATCCAAGTTTTTGATATAATTCAATCGCAGCTTCATTTGATTTTCTGACTTCAAGGATGACTTTTTTGCAGTTTTTTCTTAAGGCTTGATCGATTGCTAACCTAACTAGTTTTACGCCATATCCAAGTCCACGCCACTCACGATTTACGGTAACATTTAAAATATGACATTCTTCAAACATGATCCAAAATACAATATATCCTGATACGATCGAATCTGTCTCATCGTCAGTCATAACGATTACATTTGAAAAAGGCTTATTCATTTCTTCAATAAATGCATTTTTTGTCCATGGCGTCGGATAAGAATAGAATTCAATAGAGCAAATAGTCTCTAAATCTTCCTCCGAAGCAGGTCGTACACTAAATTTTGAATCAAAGTCACTCATGTCGACACCCTAACATTGGAAAAAAACAAAAAAAATGTTAAAAATATCAAACTTATGTCTAATGAAAATGAACTTTTAGAACCTGAATCAAATAGTGACATCGATCGATTGCGTCATAGTTGTGCACACGTCATGGCACACGCAGTGAAAAAACTTTACCCATCCGCAAAGTTTGGAATTGGACCGACAATTGAAAATGGTTTTTATTATGACATTGAATTAGATGTGACACTTACGCTTGAAGATCTTCCGAAAATTGAAAGTGAAATGAAAAAGATTATTAAGGATAATAAATTTTTTATTCGCGAAGAATTAAGCGCAGAAAAAGCAAATGAACTTTTTTCAAGCTTGAATCAACCATTTAAATTAGAAAT
>CAZPTV010000045.1:0-8688 GCA_964589335.1 uncultured Bacteriovoracaceae bacterium | reverse complement strand
TTTAATAGTCTGCTCTGAAAGTTCCGTCGTTTTATTTACCGAAAAATCTTTTCGATAAAATTGATTAAAATTTAAAATATTAATGACTACAAGAATACAAAGCACAAGCAGAACATTAATAAAAACATTAGTCCCATATTTTACGTTTCTCGTTTTCATCGCACTTCGAATGTATGCTCGGTGAACCACAGCCAAAGCTACTGCATTTATTAAAAATAAAGTCCCAAACGCATAAGTCGCGGTCGGTATCTCTGGATAAACCCATAATACAAATACGAGCGCCAACAATAATCCAAAAAAAGTTATGAGTAATACTGTACGAAGCGTTTGATGTTGTGGCTTTTCTTGCGTCATTGTTAAGCCCTCCAAGTATACGACTCTAAAGATTTATGAGTAATAAATAACCATGTAAAAATTGAAGAAATATAAAAAACAATATCTTTTGTATTGAATACACCTTTTGAAAATTCTTCAAAATGATCCAGCACCGAAAGATAACCAAGAATATCGGCAATCGTTTGCCCAGCGTTATATGCGGGCCACTTTATAATCCAAAAGAAAATAATAAATCCAAAAGTGGTGGCACCTGCTACGATTTGATTTTCTGTAAATGACGAACACATTGTCCCAACCGCAACATAGACCGCAACCATTAAAAACGTACCTAGGTAATTTAAACCAATCACTGCCCAGTCTGGACTCGCACCCAAATACATTGCAAGCGGGTAAGGCACCGTTAAGGCTAATAAAATAGCCGTAAAGCTAAGTGCGGAAAAATATTTTCCGAGAACGATTTCTGAAAGTCTTAATGGAGACGTGATGAGAAACTCAAAAGTATTATTCTTTTTTTCTTCAGCAAAGAGTCTCATCGTTACAAAAGGAATGATGATCATCAATACTACATTCATATTTCCATAAATTGGTCGGATCAAATTATCCGAAAGACTAGGACCCTTCCCCATTCTTTGTGCATCAAATTGCAAATTCATTTTCATGTAAAAATTAAGAATAGCAATAAACATAAATCCCATTACCAATGAAAATACAGCCATAAAAATCCAGGCAATGGGCGATGAGAAATAGCCTTTTAAATCTTTTTTCGTAAGAAGATAGACATTTTTAATACTAAGCATATTTTCTCCTTAAATATTCTTGTCAGATGAAATGAGACGAATAAAAATTTGTTCTAGAGTTAAATTTTCGTGACGAAATTCTAAAAGCCCAACTCCGCTTTTTACAGCGGCATCTGCAATTTGAACGCGTTGGTCTGGGGTTCCGTTAAATGTAAATTGATAGCGAAATCCTTCGTCCGTTTGAACCGTTTCGATTGCAGTGATGACAGACATACTCTTGATCTTTTGTTCAAAATCCTTACTGTCCGATTTTAGTGTAACTGAAAATATATTCCCCTTATGCAATTGCTTTGTAATTTCATCCAAAGTGTTGCTTGCTACTATTTTCCCTTTATTAATAATCAGTACACGAGAACACGTTGCTTGTACTTCAGGTAATATATGGGTCGATAGGATAACGGTGTGTTCACCCGCTAACCCTTTGATTAAATCACGAATTTCAATAATCTGTTTAGGGTCCAAACCAACCGTTGGTTCATCTAAGATTAACACGCTTGGATTATGAACAATGGCTTGTGCAATACCCACTCTTTGCTTGTAACCTTTTGATAAATTATTAATTAGTCGTTTTCGAACACTCGTTAGTCCACACTTTTCTAATGCCGTATTTACTGCTTGTTTCGCCTTTGAGCCGCTGATTCCATGTAACGATGCTTTGAATGATAAATAATCTTCTACGATCATTTCGCGATATACTGGCGGAGTTTCAGGTAAATAGCCGACATGTCTTTTAACATCGAGGGGATGTTCAAAAACATCAAAACCAGCAACCGATGCTTTGCCAGAACTTGCGGGCATAAAGCATGTTAATATTTTCATGGTAGAGGATTTGCCAGCCCCGTTGGGTCCAAGAAAACCAAGAACCTCTCCCTTTTCAACTCGAAAAGAAATTTCGTCAATTGCTTTTCGTTCTCCATAAAACTTGGTGAGATTTTGCACTTCAATCATTTTGCAAACCACCCTTTCTTATTAAAATTAGAAAAAAATAATAGATAAAAATAAAATAGAACTCTTTTTTTTGATGTCAAGCTATTGAAATATTAATGGAATAAGATAGATACTCAAGCAGCAATTGCTTTGATTATCCTTTTTAAAATTTTATCTCTGATATCTTCAATTGTACCCGTTGACGTAAACCCCGCTGCAAAATCATGGCCGCCACCGCCAAACTCTTGTGCGATTGCGTTAACTGGAATGGTCCCCTTAGATTTTAAGCTTGTCTTGATTCTTTGATCATCTTCTTCTCTAAATAATATAAGAATTTCTGCGTTTTTAATTAGAAATAAAAAATTAACAATACTCTCTGTATCGTCACTTTTTGCATTAAATCTTTCTCTTAATTTTTTTGGTATTTCAACCCAACCAACTTTTCCATCAGATGATATTTGAACTCTGGAAAGGACTTCACCAATTAAACGAAGATGGTCAGCACTCTTTGATGAATAAACATTTTGATATATTTCCTCTGGCTGCATGCCGTAGTCGATTAAATCAGCTGCTATTCGATGCGAAAGTGCTGTCGTTCGTGCATACCGAAATGAATTTGTATCTGTAATAATTGAAACATAAAGACCCAATGCAATTTCAGGCGTAAGTCTGAATGTAGGATGATTGGGGTCAAGGTAATCGTGCGCGACATGGAAAAATCGATATAAAAGTTCTCCAACCGATGATGATTTTTCATCTAGTACAAAGTGTACGGGTACTTTCCCGTTTCCATTTGTATTTCCTTCGAGATCAGGATGGTGATCAAATACTAAAATATTTTTAGCTTTCTTCTGAAAGACATCCCACAAACCACGCACGCGCCTATGATCAGCAGTATCAACAATGATTGCAGTATCAAATTCGCCTAACCCACCATCTGAAAGTGTTGGGTTAAATATTTCAATTTTTTTCTCGCGATCTAAAAAGAGGTAACGCTCTGGAACCGGATCTGGATTAAAAATTTTTACGTTTTTACCAGATCGGATTAAATAATGGTAAAGAGCGATTTCTGCACCCAAACCATCTCCATCCGGTAGAAAATGAGTCGTAAGCACGATCGTCTGGCTTTCTGCTAATAACTTCGCAGCTTCTGATAGGTTTTTTTCCATTTTACTCATGTTTAATACCTCTCATTCGACACTTTTATCCATTAGCTCGACAGGAAATTCTTTCCCACTGTGTCGATCGGAAACAGCTCTAATGCGTTTTCAGATAAATGACGAAAGAGGAATACAAACACAATCACAGCGGAGCACGATCAATGAAAATTTTCAAAAAGACAAAACAAGTTACAGAAATAAAGCCCACTGATTCAGTTTCTGACTTTGATGAAAACTCAAACAATCAACACCGGGATCCACTATACACAATTTTCGAAAAGCACCTTTATGAGTTTACAAATGTCAAAACAGGTCACTCAGAAAACGAAAGTCAAGATGAGTTTTTAGAGGGAGTTGTGAAAGAATATTTAAATTATTTACATCAAAATAAAGTCATCGTTCCCTATAAATGGTACCATATGATCATTGAAGAATTGCGCGAACAAACTCGTCAGATGTTAATTAAGAAGATGTATGGATGTACTTCAATTTCAGAATATTTGAAGTCTCAAAAAAATATTTCATCGTTGAAAAAAACAGCAAAGAAAAAACATTCGAAACTATTCTAATTATTTTTTATTTCTTGAACGTTTATATGCCCCACTTCGTGAGCGACCAACCTGAACTACGTGCTGGACCATCATTTTCGCAACATTTAATCCTGTGGCTCTTTCAATCCCTTCAAATCCGGGTGAGGAATTAATCTCAATAATTTTTGGACCCGTTAAAGACTCTAAAATATCGACACCGGCAATTGAAAGTCCTACTGATTTTGCTGCTTGAACAGCGATGCGCTTGTAAGAATCTTTCAAATCAATTGGGATCCCCTCTCCTCCTCGATGGATGTTACTTCTAAATTCCCCAGGGCGTGCCATGCGTTTCATTGCAGCGACAACCTTATCCCCAATGACAAATGCACGAATATCTTGTCCACGCGATTCAGCAACGTATTGCTGTAAAATAATGTCTTGATCTAAACCCGTCATTGTATCTAAAACGGACTCAGCAGAAGTGGCACTCTCAACCAACATCACACCGACCCCTTGTGTTCCTTTGATAAGTTTTAGTACGGTAGGAGTTCCATGAACTAATCGCAATGCAAGCCGAATACTACGGCTTCCTCTCATCAGTATCGTGGTGGGAATATCAAATCCTTTTTCTGACAACACTTGTAGACAACGCAATTTATCGCGTGATTGCATGATTCCCATTGAACCATTCACGACTTTATATCTTAACGCCTCAAACTGTTTTACAACGGCTAAACCATAGTCCGTAATTGATGTCCCGATTCTAGGTAAAATCACATCGAATTCAGTAATCGGTTTTTCATGATAATAAATTTTACCACCATCACGACTGACCACGATTTGACATTCTAGTGGATCAAAAACCTCACAATTCACACGCAATTTAGATGCTTCAGTCAGCAATCTACGAATAGAATGGAGTTGACGATTGCGTGAGAGAATCGCGATTTTCATTCAAACTTATTCCTCAGAATCATTCGGCACAGTTCTTTTTGTGCCGCGATCTCGATGGAGGTGGTCTTTTAATTTTTCTTTATGTTTTTTTAATTGTTTTTCAATTTTTAAAATTGCCAAATCAATTGAATCATAAAGACTTTCAGTTTTAGCCTGACCAAAAAAATCAAAATGTGCTCCCTTTAAACGTAAATCTGCGACATGTTGATCCCCTTCAACATAAAATACCCAGTTTGCAGAAACATCACCTGATGTATATTTCTTAAGTTTTTCTGCATGAATTTTTGCTTGTGCTTTGATAGCTTCGGTAGAATTTATATTTTTAAATGTATAGTGTACTTCCATAGGATACCTTTCTATTGAATGACCGTTAATACGGGCACATTAATTTAGATCAAAACATTTTCTTACGTTTAGAGGAAGAAAGAATTCCAGCCATTTCACGATATTTTGCAACAGTTCTACGTGCGATATCTATATTTTCAGCACGCAAGAGCTCAACAATGCGCTGGTCTGACAACGGTTTTCCTTCATCTTCTTTCGCAACCAAATGTTTGATTTTTTCTTTAACAACTTCACTCGCAACATCCGCACCACCATCTGTTGCATTAATCGAACTATTAAAGAAATATTTAAGTTCAAACGTACCCACTGGTGTATGAACAAATTTATTCGTCGTAACGCGTGAAACTGTAGATTCATGCATTCCAATATCTTCAGCCACATTTCTTAATATCATGGGCTTGAGAAATGTGACGCCTTTTTCAAAAAAATCTTTTTGATGTTTCACAATACTCTCTGTTACTTTATAAATTGTCTTTTGTCTGTTTTGAATACTTCGTATGAGCCAAACTGCAGATCGAAGTTTGTCTTGAATGTAATCTTTTGTCATTCTAGCCCCGCCTGCAGCAGCAGCCGCTTCTGGAGATTGCACAACACCTTTTTCAGGCTTTTCAGCAGCAGCCCCTAATATATTTTTATAATAATTTGAAATTCTTAATTTTGGTAAACCATCATCATTCAATGAAATGACGTATTCTTCTCCAACCTTATAAACATAAATATCTGGAGTAATATATTGGGTATTGTCTGAGGGAACAAATGAACGCCCTGGCTTAGGTTCAAACTCTAAAATTACTTTTGTCGCTTCTATCACAGCATCCAGCGATATACCCAGAGCCTTTGCAATCACTTGATAATTTTTTTTCTCAAGGTCATGCAAGTGACTATAAATTATATTTTCAACCATTTCATTTCTTGGTTTAAGCAATTCAGCTTGCGCCATTAAACATTCTTGTAAATTTTGCGAACAAACCCCTACTGGATCAAATTTTTGCATCATATGAAGAATTTCTTTTGCGTCTTCTAATTCAATTTCAGTATCCTTTGCAATATCTTCAATTTTAGCGATCAGATAACCTTCATCGTTTAAATTTCCAATGATCATTTCGCCAAGTTTCGTTTCTTCACTGGTAAATTGAGCCATATGTAACTGCCAGAGCAAATGTTCATTTAACGTCGTTGTTTTCGTAAGAATATTTTCAAAACCAGGCAGCTCTTCACCCGCATCTCGCATGCTCGGAAGTTGGGGACCAGAATTCACATCCTCAATATAATTTTCCCAATCAATTTCTTCTTTTCCTGAAAGTAGTTTTTCATTTTCTGTCTTTTTTTGAAGGAATTCATCTCCTTGAACTGTTTCTCCGGGTGGTGCATCGACCGTTGGATCACTGGATTCATTACGTTCGTTCGTTTCGATACCTTCTGGATTATCGGTTGTCTCTTGAACTTCTTCGAGCAATGGATTTTCCATGAGCTCTTGAGTAATGACATCTGCAAGTTCAAGCCGATTGAGTTGGAGTAGTTTGATCGCCTGTTGCAACTGAGGCGTCATTACCAAACTTTGGCTTAATTTTAATGATTGTGAAATTTTCAATGCCATACCAATGCAAAATCAGAGTTTAAAGTTTTCCCCGAGGTACGCATCCCTAGCTTTTGAACTGTTTGCGATGTGTTCGGGCGTTCCATATTCAAGTATCATACCATCAGACAGTATGTAGCCCAAATCACAAATTCCCAAAGTTTCTCTGACGTTGTGGTCCGTGATTAAAATGCCTAGCCCACGACTTTTTAATTTTTTAATGATCTCTTGAATATCCGCAACCGCAAGAGGATCAACACCAGCAAATGGTTCATCGAGTAAAATAAAAAGTGGGTCTAACGCAAGGGCACGCGCCACTTCAACCCTTCTACGCTCACCACCAGATAAAGTGTATCCTTCTTGCTTTGATACATGGCGAATATTGAAATCTTCTAAAAGCAGTGAAAGCTGCTCTCGTCTTTGCGCAGTAGATAAAGGTGTATTTTCTAGAACGGCTAAAATATTTTCTTCAACAGTCATTTTTCTAAAAACAGATGGCTCTTGAGGCAAATATCCAACGCCCAATCTTGCTCTTTGAAACATAGGAAATTGCGTCAACTCGTTTCCATCCAATAAAACTTTTCCAGAGTCGGGTCTAACTAATCCAACAACCATGTAAAAAGATGTCGTTTTACCTGCACCATTTGGCCCGAGCAAACCCACGACCTGCCCTGAAGAAACCGAAAAGCTAACATCCTTAACAACTGTACGCTTCGCATAAGACTTCACTAGGTTCTTTGCTTCTAAAAATCGATTTTGTCTTTTACGTTCTATTTGATCGCTCACAATTATTTTGTTCCTTCACCCTCATGATACGCATTTGCATCGGTGACTTCCACTATATTTTTATCTCGATATACAGTTATTAACTCACCCGTGACTGTGTCTGTTTTTTGATACACCGAAGGAAACCCTGAAAGCAAAATTTTATTTTGCTTTGTATAGAATTCTGCTTTTTGAGAAGTTGAATACTTCATTCCATTTTGACCTTTTATTGGATCTGTTTCTTGAATCATAACATCATCAGTTGCAATCATATAATAGAGATCTCTTGTCTCTTGGCTATACATTACATTTTGTTTTTTGGAACGGATGTATAAAGTGCCTTGATTTGATTCCACATATCTTTCTGGAGCTGACATATAAAAGTCTCCGATTTTTTTCTCACGATCAACCTTAGAGCGGTCAGATCGAACATCAGTCATTTCCTTACTGCCCGCCTGTTTCATTTGTACTCTTGAATTATCTAAAATATAAATTTCTGGACTATTTTTATGACCGACAAAACCATTGCCCCACATGAACACCTGTTCGCCACTTGCCCGTCTAGATTCTCCATAAAATGGATCGTTCGTAGAGAACTGTTGGATGTGTGATAAATAATCGACTCGCTCCGTTCGAATCCAAAAATCATCAGGAAATAAAACTTTTACTCTTCCATAAATTGAAATAGATTTTCCTGCCATTAAAAATCCAGAATGATCACCCTCGATCACTGTTATTTTTCCTTGAGCATCATAGGTTTGCATTTTTACATTATCAGAAACCACTAAATTACTTTTATCAAAAACGACAGACTGATCTGTGTTGATCAACCACTGCTTTTGACCCTTTTCTAAAAGGGTATAGCGGACTTTTTTTAAAGTGTATTTCAAATCATCTTTTCTGTTTTGAGCGTCAACTTGTACCTCAATGGATGGATAAATGTTTTGAGTTTCGTTTTCAGAAATTTCAACCCTTGATGGCTGTAACAATAATAATTGAACAACAACAAGAACCGCGACGACTATAATCAATACGCTTCGATTAATTTTAAACATGATTTACCCTTGCGATGTGCGAATGAGATCGGCAACTTCACGAACCGCACCAAATCCACCCGGCTCTTGAGTAACATAATGAACTATTTCTTTAACCTCAGAAACCGCATGTGGCACGGTAGCAGAAAATCACACAACCTTTAGTATTGGAATATCAAAAAGTTCATTACCAAAAAATTAAATTTGATCATTTTTCAATCTTGTTGCTTTAATAAAAAATAATTGACTTGGATATTCTAATTT
>CAZPTV010000044.1:0-8718 GCA_964589335.1 uncultured Bacteriovoracaceae bacterium | reverse complement strand
ATAAAGAACTTCCAAACTATTTTATATTTATAGGAAAATATTTTCCAGCAGTAAAATCTAATCCGCTATTTGCTGCTGGTGTAGCAAGAGTTGTGATTTCATATTTTATTAGTGTTTTATGTCTAAATTCTCCAGGAGAGCGTGCTGTATTTCCATTTCCTGCCTCATTATGATAACCGTAACCTTTATTTGCGACTGTACCTGCATTTCCGCCTGCCAATGCCATTGCAATAAAATGAACCGTTCCTGCGGTTGGATCTGAAGTTATTTTCCAGTCACTTGAAATGACCGCTTTAGTTAATGCAGTAGAAGCTGCGGCAAGTTCAGCAGCTACTGAGTTTGTTTGAGCAGCACTCCAAGCGATTGGTGCGGTAATGCTACCGGGGTTTGTTCCCGCTGCCCCATATGCACTAATGTTTTTTCCAATACGAACAGTTGTGTCGCCATAGTTAAACCAGTTGGCAGTAAAATCTACATTGCCCCCGCCGGCACCTGTTTCATTGTCGAGATACATTTTTGTATTGTCTGGACTAATAGGTGGATGAAAGTTCATTGTTGCAGCCCCGACTGATTGTGTAGCAAACAAATAGACAGATGGAGCGGCTGCGCTTGGATTAGCGATCATTACAGCTGGATTCCCTTGAATTTGTAATATGCCACCAGTGCTATCTTCAATTGGCATCCAAGGAGACCAGCGTGAAAGTTTATCAATGTCTAATGTTGTATTATTTGTATAGGCAGTATTCGAAGTTGCAGTAAACGTGTAGAAAACAGAATTATGATATTCTCCTGTTAAACCAGTTGTTTTGTATTGTGATACTCGAACAAATACAAAAACATAACCAATCACTGGGCTACCTACAGCTGGTGTTGACATATAAGATGCGATCATTGGTTCTCCGGCAATACTTATTCCATCATTGGGAGTTCCAGAGTAAGGATTTGCTAAAGCAACATCTGCTGCGGCAGCTGCAGTATTTGTATAAGGCTTCAATGGAGGATAGGCGCTTGCATAAGGGCCTCCAGTTGCAACAGCATTGTTAGCAGCAACCCATGGGCGACCCAGATTTGTCCAACTAGCCCATTGCCCTTGAATCCCACGAGTCATATAAATATTTCCATCTGAGCCTCGCACAAAAACACGAAGTCTAGCGGGTTTATTATCGTCTGTTCCGCTTACAAATTGCGATGTGTCTTCTATTATTTTTGGAGTTGAAACAGCCGTTACTCCAGACGGAAGCGAACTTACAGATGAGGAATGAAAATTAAATTGAGGTGAAAAACTTTGAGAAAGGACCGATCCTCCAGTTGAACGATAAACTGCAGTCACAACGCAGTTGCCTAATGTTGTACTACAGGTTCTTTGAGAAACGGTACCTAAAATTGAAAGTGGAGAAAATGCAGTTGAATCAATTGCGGTTAAAGGTGTGTAACCTAAATTCATGTTGATGTTAAAGCTTGAACTGGTTTTTGCAGTTAAAAGTGTAGAGGTTGTATTCGGCCTGCTAATAGAAATATTTTTCCAAGTATATTTTAAAGCTCCAACATTTGAAAAAAGTCCTAAGCCCGTAGTTGTTGTTGGAAAAGTATTTTGACCAGAAATAGTTTTTCCAATTCCCACGCTAGTTGTTGCCCCAGATGAAAGTTTTAAATTATTACTTAAATCTACTTGTGTTAAATTAAAGTTAGCAGCACCACCATTCATTGAAATTCCACTAATTTGAGCACTTGCAGTTCCATTTGATGCACTAAATCCAGTAAAGGTCATAGTATTCGTAGCTGCATTGCCATCTGAATCGCAGTCCATTGGTGTCGTATATGAGGGGGAACCACCATTTAAGTATCCGGAAAAATTTTCTACACAATCTCTGACTTTTACAGTGCTAGAATTTAGCGCAGTATTGGGTTTTAATTGAGCCATTAATGAGTAATTTCCAGCAACAGTTGCACTAGAGTAGTTGAAAGGTACCCCTTTTTTTAAATAGTTTAGTGGACTGAATTGAGATTCATCCATTCCTAAATCCCAACGAACATAACCTGTATCTGTGAAAACATTTAATGGACTGGAAGTGCTAGACTTTAATCCACTAATGTCACCGTTGTCTAAGCATCGAAAATAATTACTTCCAACATCACAATACCTCGAACTAATATTAAATCCCGGAAACAAAGTTGGAGTAGATTGATCTTCTTGGCCTGGTTGTGTTCCACCATTACCACTAGATCCTGAAGAGTCCTGACAGGAGCAGGTTGTAAAATTTGGCGTTTGACCAGTTCCGCAAGTAAGGCCTGTGCAGTTTGCTCCACCCGTTGACCCTGAGTTTGCATGCACACACTGAGCAAGTGTTGTAAGGTTTGTTGAACCTGTTGATGTACGGCAACCCTGACAAAGTTGATAATCAAATGAGTTACTTAAAAATGTACTGCAAGGGTCGCTTTCAGAAGAAGTGCTTGATGAGCTTGCAGATTTTCCAGAGGATACTTTAGATGGTCTTTGCTCCAAGCATCCAGTTAAAATAACTGAAAGAGTAAAGATAATCATCAGTGTGCTTAACCCACCTAGCGTCCTCAAAAACTCTCCTTCGGAATGCGAAAAAGGCATTCCCCCATCCTCACTTATCGATAAATTGACTAAATTACTCAAGTTTAATTATAGCATCACTGGGCTTGTTTTACCCATATCCAAAACTTAGACAAACTCTGCTCAATTTATTGGCACATTCATTGAATTAACCCATTGATTGGTAAGGAGGATTTACCATGCAGCCTTCATATGCAATTGCAGAGACATTTACACTTATAGGAATTGAACCACATCTCATCACCTGTGAAGTTGATCTTTCAATGCAATTGCCTTCAATTTCTATGGTTGGCTCAACAAGTTCTCTCACTCAAGAAAGTAAAGATCGATTGCGGTCAGCATTTATAAACTCTAGCTTGGAATGGCCTGCGAGAAAAGTGACGATTAATTTACTTCCGACGAACTTACCAAAATGGGGCAGTCACTTTGAGCTTGCGATGGCGATTGCAATTTACTTAGCTCAAAAAAAAGAAGAAGTTCCTTTTGTTCCTTTGGCAATCGGAGAGCTATCTTTGTCGGGCGGTGTTCGTCCATGTGGATGGTTTGGAGCATTATCTACAGAAATTTTTCAAATTATTCCTAAAGATAAAAATAAACCACGTGTGATATTTGCACATCCGGATGATTTGACATTAATTGAAAATATTAATCCTGAATTCAATAAATCAATCACAATGATTCCGGTTAAATCGTTAAAAGATTTAGATTCATTACTTTTAAATCCGCATGAATTAAAAGTAAAATTAAATATAAAAAACTTTGAAACCAAGAAGAAAAAAGTAAATTATCAGAGTATCAAAAATATTCGTAATGAAAAATTAGCACAAGTTGCAGCATTCGTTGCTATAAAAGGACGATTCCATGCATTTCTAGCTGGAAGTCATGGGCGTGGAAAATCAATGTGGATTCGAGGTGTTTGTGAAGCATTGCCAGAGCTCAAAGATAATCAAAAATCAGAAAGAAATTCTTTAAAACGATTACTAGGGGCTAGTTTCGATGAAAATATTTCATCGAAATATAACCAGCCGGTTGTATTTCTACAAACAGGAGTAACGCGAGGAGCTTTAGAAGGATCGATTTGTAATAATGGACAATTAATTCCAGGTGAATTTACTCGTGCACATCATGGTGTGTTGGTGGCTGATGAAATGCTAGAATTCCATAGGGATGTTATCGAATCATTTCGTCAACCGATTGAAGAAAAATATATACGAATACAGAGGGCAAAATTTAAAACGATTTTACCTTCAGATTTTCAATGTCTTGCCAGTACTAATCTATGTCCATGTGGGTATTTTGGAACAGAAACAAAAGATTGCAGATGTACCGTACCGCTGATTAGAAATTATCTTCGAAAATGTTCAGGCCCAATATTAGATCGCTTTGATTTGGTTCTTGTCTTAGGAAATCCTCAAAATGGCATTGATTATGATAATGAAGTTCAAGAACTAATGGATAAAATCTTATTCAAAGAACACGTTGAATCAGTTAATTCTAATATTATATGGAATGATTTATTAACTGATAAATTACCAAGTTATTTATCAGAACGCGGAATTGAGAAAATTAAAAAAATAACAATTTCCATCACTCAAATGGATGATCTAAAGAATAGTTTTGTACAAGAAAAACACTTAAAACTAGCTCTAATGCTTAGGCAAAATTTAGAGAGCATTATAGATAATGCAATCATTACAAGTAATTATAAAATTTGAGTTTTTTAATACGACATCCGATATAATGAAGGATAGGGGTGTCCGGTGAGGGTAAGAGTAATATATTCACTTTTATTTATCTCTCTTTTTTCATTCGCATTCACAGGATGTGGAAAGACAATGATTTCAGGTGGAAAGTCTTTTTCGAAAACCTGTAACTTGCGTGACGATCAAGCCAATTCTCTTCAAGGGAAATGGACGACTTTACCTATTCCGGTAAAAGTACACTCCGGAGACTTTAATAGTTTTGAAGTTGGTGAAATGCAAGCTGCCGTAAAAACCTGGAACGAATTTTTTAATTTTTCAAAAGGCAGCGATATTATTGATATGCCTGGAGATGCTGACGATCTAAATCAAACCAATCCTACATGTACTGGCAGTACAATTTCAAATGGAGTGCTCATTTACAAACGGCAATCGACTTGGACTAGAAGCGAGTCGGCTGTTGCAGTCACTACATTCTGTACGGCGGTCCAGTCAGGAAGTAAAATTCCACGTATGTACAATGCAATAATTGAAATCAACTACAGAGATTTTTTTGGTGGAACATCTGGAAGAATTCCAGATATGCAGAGTATTGCACTTCATGAATTGGGACATCTAATCGGATTAGATCATTCTTGTGGGGCTCTACGCTCTGGGCTTCCAAATGCGAGTTGCCCCGAAATTGGATCTTCAGATGAAATCGGACAATCAGTTATGTATCCAGCAGTAGCATTCGACGCTTCTGGTACGGGCGAACAAAAGCGCAAGTTAAAAACAAATGACCAAAATCGTGCAAATTGTATTTACGAATAAAATAATTACTTAAAAAATTTTCGTTCTTTTAATAGCTCAAGAGCGGCTTCATTGGCATAAACATTTGGAATAAAATTTATAAAGTGAGATAACTTACTAACCAGTGAATTTTCTTTCTCAACCAATAAGGATGGTCTGCCATATTTATCGATGACTTTAATTGGGTCTCGCAGTTTATATTTATGAACCCCGTGTGTTTTTATAATTGAGTGAATGTCTTGTGTGAATGCGACATCTTTTAGTGGAAGATCTGCAATAATCCACTCGTTTCCTTTTCCATATTTTTTAAAAATTGATTGCATCTCTTCGATTCGTGCTTTTAATTTTTTTATCGCTTCATTCTTAGTAAGTATTTTTCCTGTCTTATCGACTTCCATAATTCGATGCTCAACTTCTGGAAACCTTAATGTTCTAGGTGGAATACGATAAATTAACATTTTCAGTTGCTCTTTTAAAATCGGGTCCTTAACTTTTCCAGACCAATAAAGCTCTTGAATTAAATTCATGAAATAGACATCATTGAAACCAAAAAAACGTTCCGGATTTTTGGTTACGAGATCAAATAATTCCATGTATTGAATCATGAGTTTGTTTTCAAGTAGGTAATGAGCAATATGCGCTGCTAAGATATCGTATTTAGCTGAAGATGAATTTCTTACGACTTGTGAATACCACGCAAAACGAGCAATTAAAAAATCTTCAACGGCATGCAATGCATTTTCCTTAACGGCTAAGACTTCATTCTTGCCATCTTGAAATGAAGAAAGATGGTATAAAATATAATCTTTATCGATGTGACCGTATTTAATGCCTGTGTGGTGAGCGTCGCGCATCAGATAATCCATGCGATCAGCATCAATGTCTGAGTGGAGAATTTGGTTTGCAAGCATACTGCTTGAATCACCTTTAATAAATTTAGAAATATCTCCCGCATCCAATCCACCGTCATGCAATATGCGAGTGACACCTCCATCAAAATCAGTATTTTTAATTATGAATGAACCAAGATGTTCATGATTATTTGATAATTGTTTACCTGGCAATTTGCCTTGATTTTGTAGTTTTTCGCCGAACCGTATATAGGCACCTTCTACGGAATGTGAGAATGGAAAAGTTCCAACGTCATGAAGCATAGCTGCGATTCGTATCGCTTGGTGAAATTTTGCCTCTTTGCTCTTAGGTTGATTTGAGAAAAGTTCTTTTTCTGATACATGTTTTCCTAGTGCGCGAACCATTTGATCGGCGCAGTGTAATACGCCAATAGCATGAGCAAAGCGAGTGTGTTCCGCCCCATCAAATATATAGTTCGCAAATCCAAGTTGTTTAATCCAACGTAACCGTTGATAGTAGGGTGAATTAATAAGAGCGGCTTCAGTATCTGTTAATCGTATAAATCCATAGAGTGAATCGTAAATCTGATTGGTTCTTGGTTTATTTGACTTACTCATTTTAAGCTTGGAATCCCAGCTGCATTTAGTTCTGTCATGAGTTTAAGTAATTCCTCTTGAGTAAGAACAGCATTTGTTTTTTCAGAGTATTTACGCATAGAGAAATTTTTATTTTCTACTTCACGTCCGCCGGCAGTAAGCATAAGTGGAATTTTTCTCATCTGTGCTTCACGTGTTTTTAAACTGATCGATTCATTTCGATCATCAATCTCAAAACGAATACCATTTGCTTTTAATATTTTTCCAAAGCTTTGGCAGTATTCAGCATGCTCGTTTGATATTGGAGTTAAAATACATTGTACGGGTGCCAACCAAAATGGAAATGCGCCTGCAAAGTGTTCTATGATAACGCCCATGAAGCGTTCAATAGAACCTAAGAGAGCTCTATGAATGACAACTGGACGGTGAGTAGAGTTGTCAGATCCTACGTAATCTAAATTAAAGCGCTCTGGCATATTCCAATCCAGTTGAATGGTGCCTAATTGCCATTCTCGTTTAAGTGCATCGTGGACTATGAAATCAATTTTGGGACCATAAAATGCACCATCGCCTTTATTGATTTTATAAGTGCATCCTTTTTTCTTTAAGGCATCTTCAAGTGATTTTTCTGCAGAATCCCAGAGTTCGTCACTTCCGATTTTCTTTTCAGGACGTGTTGAAAGAAAAATCTTTACGTCTGAAAATCCAAATAAATTATATATTTTTGTAATCATCTCGATCAAATCAAAGATCTCTTTTTCAATTTGATCGGGCATGCAATAAATATGTGCGTCGTCCTGACAGAAGGTACGTACGCGAGTTAAGCCAGCGAGCGCACCTGATTTTTCAAATCGATGCAAGCGACCAAAATCAGCTAAGCGCAGTGGTAACTCACGATAGCTTCTTCTCGAACTTGCAAAAACAAAAGTTGAAGCAGGGCAGTTCATCGGTTTCACGGCAAACTCACGATTTTCTACTTCAGTAAAATACATGTTTTCTTTGTAGTTTTCGTAATGACCAGATGTGTGCCATAGAGATACATCTAATACTTGTGGTGTAATGATTTCTTCATAACCATATTCTTTATAAATATCTCGCATATATTGTACGAGTCGGTTGTATACAATGGTTCCTTTTGGATGAAAAAACGGTGCACCCGGTGCGATGGGGTCAAAGCTAAATAAATCCAACTCACGGCCAAGTTTTCTATGATCTCGTTTTTTTGCTTCTTCAATCATGAAAAGATAATCGTCGAGTTCCTTCTGATTAAAAAATGCAGTTCCGTAAATTCTTTGAAGCTGTTTATTTTTTTGATCGCCTCTCCAGAACGCACCTGAAATAGACATCAATTTGAAAGCTTTGATTAAGCCTGTTGATTTAATGTGTGGTCCACGGCAAAGGTCAATGAACTCGCCTTCTTTGTAAGTTGTGTAAGTTGCATTTCCAAAGTCGCGAATGATTTCAACTTTAAAATCTTGGTTTAAGTCTTTAAACATTTGTGTGGCTTTTTCTGCGGGCCACTCTTCGCGAGTAAATGGGTTGTCTTCAGCAATGATTTTTTTCATCTCTGCTTCAATTTTTGGAAAATCTTCTACAGTAATTTGTGTTTCAAGTTCAATGTCGTAATAAAAACCATCATCAATGGTAGGGCCAATTCCAAACTTAGCTTTAGGATAAAGTCGTTTTACAGCGTGAGCCAAAACGTGAGCAGTCGAGTGCCTAAGCCTGTCTAAATCGTTTGTAATTTCCCGTTCTTCAAGGCCCTCTGTTTTAGGGGCTTCTGTTTTTTGTTGCGACATAAATTCAACTTTAATGCATTTTGTGCTTAAATAAAAGCAGATGACTGATCAGAATGAACACTTTTCTGCTAGACCTGCATCAGAAGATGACGTGGAGCAGATTTTGAAAATTGAAAATGTATCTTATCCGCTACCGTGGAAAAAAGAGGCTTTTCTTGAGGAACTCAAAAAACCATTTTCGCATGTAATTGTATTTACGGATGATGAAACAGACTCTGTAATTGCGGGTTATATTGTGTTTTGGATCATGTTTGAGGAATGCACAATTCACAATATAACGGTGAATTTGGACTATAGAGGCCTACAATTTGGCTTAAAACTGATTGAAATTGCCAAAAAAGAAGCGCTGCGCAGTAACTGTAAGAAAATAGTACTCGAGGTTAGGAAGGGGAATAACG
>CAZPTV010000043.1:0-8848 GCA_964589335.1 uncultured Bacteriovoracaceae bacterium | reverse complement strand
TATTTCCAAATTTCCAATCGCTGATCGACCAAAACCTAAACGCGATAGCGACGAAGGAATCCAGTAGAGTCTATGTTTAAATGGCCCCCCTGCTCTTTCGATGATTTTTACTGCTTTGGGGGATTGATACAATACAAAAAATTCCAAATCAGACTCGAGATAACTCAAGCCCAAAAGTAAATTTAAGGTATGTCGACCTACTCCGGTAAGCTTTTGTCCAATCGAACGGGCATCAATTAATACTCTCAACTATTTTTTCCTCAGGCTAAATTTACAAATTGGATTCAATGCACATTCAATGCATATATTTTTTATATACTTTTTCTTACACAATTTTAATATTCCTAATCTAGTTAGTGCAAAATCATATGAAATGGGATCATCTGGATTCATTTTACGCAGAGAGTCCGTAATCTCAAGTGCCATTTTCCAATTTGGGGATCTATCTAGTTTTCCTTTTCGAAGCTCCAAAAAATATGAAATATGACTTATATGTGTGTCGACTGGAATAATCAGGTTTTTGGGGTTTAACCATTTCCATAATCCTAAATCAATTTCATCTTTACGACTCATCCACCTTAAAAACATATTCATGCGCTTGCATGCACTTCCATCTTGGGGTGAATTAACAAAAAATTTGAGACCTCTCTCGAGAGAGGGATTGGATTTTACATCCGAAAGCAGCCGCAACCTTAAGTCATTAGAAAATTCATTCAAAAATAATTCTAGATTTCCATTTTGGTAAAACTGAAAAGCATATTTCTCAAAAGTATCAAAGACTTGAAGTATTTTCTGAATTGTTTTTAACAAAATTATTACATGTTCACTACGATGAAAGCGATAATAAAACCCTTTCAGATATTCGAAGTTATCACTGAATTTAATAGCATTATAAGGTGAACTTCCTAATGGCTCTAATATGGTTAGGAGTGCTTTATTCATTGGCTTAACAGAACCATATGCAAAACAAGCTGAAATAAAAGCTGCAATTTCTTGATCACGGGAATCACTATATCGATGTGCGTTAAGAATAGGGTCTGACCCTCTTAATAGAGTCTTATTCATTTTATTATAAAGATCGTTAAAAAAACTCCCACGATTTGGTCTCATTCTGATATTTTTGAATCGTAAGATATGTTTAAAAGCAAGATAACTTTATTTATTCTCATTTTAAATCTCTGCTGGACTTGGTCTCTGCCAGCTCATGCAGATACTTTTTTTAAATCTGATAATAATTGCGTTCGCTCTTACACCTATCGCAACAGATCTTTTTCAATTGATTCAAGTAGAAAACTTGACGGCGAAGGTTTGAGAAAAGTATTTAAACAAGTTCCACAGAGTGAAAGCTTGCTCAACGATTATCAATCAAATAAAAAAATTTCTAATATTCCTGCATATACTGGCACCATTGGGTTTCTTTCTGCCGCAATCGGAGAAATCTATGCAAGCTCTCTTACCTACCCAGGCAAACGTGATACGCGATATGTCACAATTTTAGGCGGATTAGGACTACTTTTTGGTAGTTACATCTTTGGTAAATTATTAATTAAGAAAAATGAAAATACTTTGGGAGAAGCAGTCAATACCTACAATAGGTTATCAATCCCTACCGAACAAATCAGAGTTTCTCTTGAACCAATGGCAAATCCTGATGGCGGACAAATCAAAACCATTGTTCCTTTTACATTTTAGTTGTAGTTAATATTTCATGCCTAAGAATAATCAAATTAAAACTATTCTCATTATAGGATCAGGTCCAATTACAATCGGACAAGCTTGTGAATTCGATTATTCTGGTAGCCAAGCTGTACGTGCTCTTAAGCAAGAAGGTTATCGTGTTGTTCTTGTAAACTCCAATCCCGCTACGATCATGACTGATCCAGAACTAGCCGATCAAGTTTACATTGAACCACTCAATGTAGAATTTCTTGAAATGATCATCCGTAAAGAAAAGCCGGATGCAATCCTTCCAACTATGGGTGGCCAGACTGCTTTGAATCTTGCTGTCGAGCTGGCTGAAAAAGGAATTCTTGAAAAATATGGTGTCAAACTTCTGGGTGCATCACTCAAATCAATCAAGCTCGCCGAAGACAGAGAACTCTTTAAGCAAAAAATGCTAGAACTTGAAATTGATGTAGCAAAAAGTTTTCTCGTAAAAAACAAAGAAGACGGACGAAGGGCACTAAAAGAAATTGGCTTACCACTCATCTTACGTCCATCTTTTACTCTTGGGGGAGAAGGCGGTGGCGTCGCTGAAACAGAAGAAGAATACGAAAAAATTTTAGAGCGAGGATTATTTTTAAGCCCAACCAACTCGGTTTTAGTTGAAGAAAGTTTAATCGGTTGGAAAGAATACGAACTCGAAGTCGTTCGGGATCAAAAAGACAATGTAATCATTGTTTGTTCCATCGAAAATATGGATCCCATGGGAATCCACACCGGTGATTCCATTACAGTTGCACCCGCACAAACATTAACGGATCGCCAATATCAAATGTTAAGGGATTATTCGAAAAAAATTATCCGAGCCATAAATGTTGATACTGGTGGATCCAACATTCAATTTGCAGTGAAACCCTTTGGAAAAAATGCCGGTCGCACAGTTGTCATTGAAATGAACCCACGTGTTTCACGCTCTTCTGCCCTCGCAAGCAAGGCAACAGGTTTTCCCATTGCAAAAATTGCGGCAAAACTAGCTGTCGGTTATACACTTGATGAATTAAAAAATGAAATTACTGGAACAACTCCATCTAGTTTTGAGCCAAGTATCGATTATGTTGTCACCAAAATTCCTAGATTCGATTTTGAAAAATTTAGTACAACAGCGCCATTGTTAGGCACACAAATGAAAAGCGTTGGCGAGGTAATGGCGATAGGTAAAAACTTTAAAGAATCACTTCTTAAAGCAGTGACTTCTATGGAAAACACTCGCACTTGGTTTAAGTTAACTGAATTTGATGATTTAAAAAGACCTGAATCTGAACTCAATGATTATCTAAAAAAACCTTATTCAAACCGTCTATGGTATACAGCTACTGCATTTCGAAGAGGTTATAGCGTTGAAAAAGTCGCAGAATTAACAGGAATTGATCCTTGGTTTTTAAGACAAATTAAAGACATCCTCGATCTAGAAAAATATTTTTCAACCCTTGGACCGATTTCCAAATGGACCGATAAAGAATTGCGCGTTGCTAAGGAAGTTGGTTTTTCAGACAAATATTTGGGACTCATTATTAAATGTGAAGAAAAATTAATTCGCGACGAAAGACAAAAACGAAAAATCTATCCATCTTTTTCATTAGTCGATACGTGTGCAGGTGAATTTGAAGCCAAAACGCCCTATTTATACAGTACCTACAATTCAAACTTACCCACACCCGAACCAAGTAAAAATGCAATTTTGATTTTAGGTGGAGGACCAAATCGAATTGGACAAGGCATTGAGTTTGATTATTGCTGTGTTCACGCATCGATGACGGCGCGAGATGAGGGTTATGAATCGATCATGCTCAATTGCAATCCTGAAACCGTCAGCACAGATTACGATATATCCTCTAAGCTTTATTTTGAACCACTCACCGCTGAACATGTTTACGAAATTTATAAAATTGAACCAAACATTAAAGGCGTTATCATTCAATTCGGAGGTCAAACTCCTCTAAAACTTTCACATTCAATGAAAGAACTTGGTATCCCAGTATTAGGTACATCCGTTGAGTCGATTGATATTGCTGAGGATCGTAAACTTTTTGAAAAATTAATGAAAGAATTGGAACCGCAGGGTCTTTTGCAACCACCATCACGTACAGCTATAACCGCAGCGGAAGCCGTAAGAGCTGCAGAAGAAATCGGTTATCCGGTACTATTAAGACCAAGTTATGTTTTAGGTGGCCGTGGAATGAAAATTGCTTTTAGTAAAAAAGCACTTTTAAGTTTTATCGAAGAGGCCATTGAAGTCTCCGATTCAAAACCAGTATTAATCGATCGATACTTAATTGAAGCGACTGAACTTGATGTGGACGCAATTTCAGATGGAGAAACAACACTCATTGGTGGTGTAATGGAGCACATTGAAGAGGCTGGCATTCACTCTGGTGATAGTGCATGCTCATTACCTCCTTTTACTCTTGGACCCGAAACCATTACACGCATACGTGAATATACAAAAATACTGGCAAAAAAATTAAATGTTGTTGGTTTGATGAATGTGCAATTTGCAGTAAAAGATGAAGAAATTTACGTACTCGAAGTCAATCCAAGAGCATCCAGAACGGTTCCATTTGTAAGTAAGGCAACCGGTATTCCACTCGCTAAAATTGCAACGCAAGTCATGCTCGGAAAAAAATTAAAAGAGCTTGGCTATAAAAAAGATTTTGACCTTAAATTAGATACTTTTAATGTGAAAATGCCTGTGTTTCCATTTCACAAATTTCCCAATGTAGATGTACGGCTTGGGCCAGAAATGAAATCTACAGGCGAATCAATGGGACGTTCAAACGATTTTTCTTCTGCATATTGCAAAGCACTTCTGGGTGCGTGGATTCGCCTTCCCGTTCAAGGAAGAGCCTTAATTTCAGTTGCGGACGAAGATAAAAATGCAGTGATTGAAATTACAAATAAACTAATTTCTTTGGGTTTTACGATTGAAGCCACTAAAGGGACTCAACTATTCCTACAAAATCATGGAATCAAATCAGAGGTTGTAGCAAAAGCAGGGCAAGCGGAAGATGATTGTGTAAAAAGGTCTGCAAAAGAGCATTACCAATTCATTTTAAATACAGCGATTGAAGAAAAGGCGATTCAAGATAGTTTTTCGATTCGTAGAACTGCATTGGAGAAAAAAATCCCCTATTGTACCCTCATTACAAATGCACGTGCATTTGTACGAGCAATTGACACGATTAAAAATAAAAAATTTAAGCTGGCGCCATTAAAAGAAGTGGATGAATAATTATGGAATGCTGGAGCTGCAAAAAAACTCTCGACATTAATTACGATTTCGGACGACAAGAACTTTGTCCTGGTTGCCGGCGGCCCACTCGAGTATGTAAAAACTGTTGTCACTATGATCCGTCGCGCTATAACGAATGTACAGAAACCATAGCAGATCGCATAGTCGATAAAGAAACTGCTAACTTTTGTGATTACTTCAAAGCAGGTGTCAACACTTTGTCAGGCAAAGCGGGTCAAGATCCACGCTCAGCAGCACTAGCTGCAGCTGAAGCACTTTTTAAGAAAAAGTAACGGATAATTGATCCTATTACACCCCTATGCTAAGTTCTTTTGAATTATGGCAAATGAAGCATTTCCAATGACAGTTTTAGGCAAACGCATGCTTGAAGAAGAATTAAAAAAATTAAAGACTGTAGACCGGCCTTCGGTCATACAAGCGATCGAAGAAGCACGTGCACTTGGCGATTTGTCTGAGAACGCAGAATATTCAGCGGCAAAAGAAAGGCAAAGTTTTATTGAAGGACGCATTCAAGAAATCAATGCTAAATTGAATGGTGCTCAGGTTATTGATCCGACAACCATTAAAACAGATCGAATTGTATTTGGAGCAACCGTTACACTTTCAGATCAAGAAGCAGAAAAAGAAATTACATATAAAATCGTTGGTACCGATGAGTCAGATATCAAACAAAATAAGCTTTCCATTACATCTCCACTTGCTCGCGCCTTGATTGGAAAAAAAGTTGGCGATGAAGTTACAGTCAAAGCACCAAAAGGCTCCGTAGGTTACGACGTCGTTGAAATCCGCTACGAATAAAACTTCTAAAAATATTCTCGATCAACCTATCCAATTTTTAAAGGGTGTGGGGCCGAAACTTGCAAAGCTTTTTGAGCAAAAAGAAGTGCGTACCATTCGTGATGCATGTTTTTTTCTACCTCGTGATTATCAAGACAGAACAAAGATAACAAAAATAAATGAATGCGTTCCAGACTCAAGCGTTTTAATTCATGCGCAAGTGATTAGTTATTCTTACATTCCGATTCGTACTCGAAATAAACCGATCTTTGAAGTAACTGTAACAGATTCATCTGGAGAAAAGCTCTCGCTTAAATGGTTTGCATACCACAAAGAAAGTTTCGAATTAAAATTTCTCGAAGCGAAAGACCAACTCAAACCCACTCTTCTTGTTTACGGTAAAGTAACTCAATATGCTCCCGGAAGAAGAATGGAAATAATCCATCCTGAAATCGAATGGGATATCGATGAAGAAGAACTCAAATCTGGAATCGGAATGGTGCCGATCTACTCAGAAACCGAGGGGCTGCATCAGAAACTCATTCGAAAAGTTGTTGCTCAATCGATGCTGCTAGCGCAAGACCATTTGCATGATGAGATCCCTGAAAATATTATGAAAGAGCTTCAGTTACCAGATATTCGTGATGCTTTAACTGACTTGCACCATCCACCCAAAGGTGCAAATGCCGAGGAATTAAAAGGTTTTAGAACTAAAAATCACGACCGTTTGATTTTTGAAGAATTATTTAAATTTGAATGGATTGTTGGGAGAAGAAGATTAAACGTTCGACAACATCAGACAGAAAGTTTTTCTGCAGCTGAAGGGATTAAACTCTTATCACATCTGAAAAAAAACATTCCTTATGAATTAACAGGCGATCAAACGATTGCTATTGAAAAAATATATGAAGATTTAGCCACAAATAAACCCATGAATCGATTAATCCAGGGGGATGTCGGATGTGGTAAAACATTAGTATCTTTTGCTTCAACATTGCCAATTATTGCCGCTAAAGCTCAGTGCACAATGATGGTGCCTACAGAAATATTGGCAGAACAGCATTTTTTAAATGCAAAAAATTTTTTAAAGGGAATTGCTCGCGTTGAATTACTAGTGGGTTCTACAAAAAAATCTGAACGCACTCGAATTTTAAGCGAACTTGAAAAAGGAGAGGTCGATTTACTGATTGGGACACATGCTCTCATCGAAGATCCAGTCATATTTAAAAAGCTCGCACTAATAATTATCGACGAGCAACATCGCTTTGGAGTCGATCAGCGCATGCGTTTAAGATTAAAGGGAAACCATCCGCATTTATTATCTATGACAGCCACGCCAATCCCCAGAACTTTGGCACTGACCTATTATGGCGATCTTGATGTCACAACCATTAAACAACTTCCCAAAGGACGTCCTGAAATTCACACCAAACTTTTTCGCAATAAAGATAGAGATAGAGCACTAAGCTCAATTAAAGAAGAACTCAAAAAAGGCCATCAAGCTTACGTCTTATTTCCTTTGGTTGAGGAATCGGAAAAAATCGATTTAGCTAATGCCGTACAGGGCGCTGAAGAATTGGCAAATGGACCAATGAAAGGTTTTCATGTCGGACTTCTACACGGACGCATGAAGGGCGAAGAAAAAACAGATATAATGGATCGTTTTAAAAAAGGCGAAATTCAAGTACTCGTTTCAACCACTGTCATCGAAGTTGGAGTTGATGTACCCAATGCGACCGTCATCATGATAGAAAATGCCGAACGGTTTGGTCTCTCGCAATTGCATCAACTTCGAGGTCGCGTTGGTCGTGGAAAAGAAACTTCATATTGCTATTTAATGTCGAACGCAGGTTCAGAAGATGCGTTTCAGCGTTTGCATGCAATGGAAAAAACTCGCGATGGATTTCAGTTATCAGAACTAGATTTAGAAATTCGAGGTCCGGGTGAATTCTTAGGAACCCGCCAAAGCGGTGAATTGCAGTTTAAATTTTCTGACTTAAATAGAGATCAAGATCTTCTAACCATAGCTCGTAAATATGCATTTGATCTTCTGAAACAAGATCCAGATTTAGTTAAAAAAGAGCACATTCGATTAAAAAACTATTTCATTCAATCGGGCAGTTTATCTGAACAAAGATTAAGTACGGGTTAATGTAGGCAGTTTTTGCCTACATTATCAATTTTTTTAAATGACCGATAAATATTGAAATGTCTAACGGCTACGTCAATTCTTTTGATGGCACCAAATTGTTTTATTCTGTAGAAGGAAGCGGTAGGCCCATTCTCTTCTTATATGGCCTAGTCTGCTCATCCGCTCATTGGAAGTACCAGTTAGAACACTTTAAGAAAACAAATACTGTGATCTGGTTTGATTATCGCGGCCACCATAATTCTGAAATTCCCAAAGAAACTTCTAGTATGTCGATTGAAAATATGGCTTGGGATGGTGAATGCGTTTTAAATAACTTAGGCATTGATAAAATTGATGTTGTTGGACATTCGATCGGAGTTAGTGTTGCGCTCGAACTCTATCACCGTCTTCCAGACCGTGTCACTTCGCTTATCCTTTCAAATGGTACAGCGAGATCGCCATTAGAGTCTTTACTAAAGACTAATGTTCCTCAATATATTCACCCACTCTTATTTGAAGCTTATAAATATACCCCAAAACTAATGAATTTTTTCTGGAGCAATCAAGGTAGCAGTCAACTTGTATACTGGCTAATTTCGAGATTTGGATTTAATCACAATCTTGCTAAGCGTGAAGACATCGAAACTTATATTCAAAATTTCTCTAAACTCGACATGATTGTATTTTTAGAAATTATGAAAAATTACGAAAAATACGATGCTACGCCTTGGTTAGATCAAATTGATATTCCAACACTTATTGTTTCAGGAGAAAAAGATTGGGTTACTCCACGAGAAGCCCAGGAGATGATGAATCAACTCATCCCTGGAAGCAAATTAGAGTCGATTCGCAACGGCAGTCATTGTCCTCAATTAGATATTCCTGATTTAATGAATATTATTTTTGATCGCTTTTACAATGAAATTTATAAAAGCAAAAAATAGATTATTCGTCTTTGATTAACAAAT
>CAZPTV010000042.1:0-8978 GCA_964589335.1 uncultured Bacteriovoracaceae bacterium | reverse complement strand
CACTCTGTTTACTAAATATTCACTTACCGAAGAAATCGGACCAATCATTCGATACGAAATGAGTCCTCGGGTATTTTTTACGACAGAAGTATTATGGAAACCAAAACATTTTTATTCTGACCCAACAACAGGAAGCAGTCGACGCAGTGGTGGAGGTTTTATTGTGCGTCCATCATTTGACTTTATAACCATTTCACCTTCTTTAAATCCTAAAGCATATTTGACCTACGAATGGGATGATACAAAAGGCACTACATACGACGCAAAGAGCTTTGGAATTGGCATTTCAAATTCAATGAATTTAGGTTCAAATTGGAGTTTTCAACAATCCATAGATGGCAGTCGGTCTGACTATTATGAATCCAACCCACGTCGCAAAGACACCTATCTTTCAGCTCGAGCAAGCCTTTCAAGATCGATGAATCAAAAGTGGAACCTTGCAATCGACGGTAGTTATATGAAAAATATTTCAAACCAACCCAGCAGTTACTCATACAATCGCTTAACTGCTTCAATTGGCATCAATACAAGTTTTTAGAGGCGATCAAAAAGATGTCATTAAAATTTAAGCCTTACTGCGATGTTCTTTGGCTGGGAAGTTACCCACTTTTAGATGCAAAAAAAGCTATTAAACTTTATTTAAATTACCCCAATATTATTCCCCATTGGCCACAATTACCCAGAAAATCAAATAAAGAACGGATGTTAGATCAAACGATAGCTGCAATGGAAAAACCGAACGGTCAATTTCCTATGGGTTATGCGTCTGGATGGAATACCGCATTCAAAATGCTCGCAAAGAAAAAAAATATCGGTCCATATTTTAAAACACATATCACTGGTCCTCTGACAGTTTACGCAAAATTTGGATTAAAGAAATCAAAGCAGAATAAAAAGAAAAAAAGCTTTAGTTCGATTGAACTTCTTATGTATTCAATCGATCTCTGGCTCAAACATGCCTTCTGGCAAATCGAAACGATTCAGGAAAAGGGTTATATTCCAATCCTCATTTTAGACGAACCCATGCTCCCTACTATACTAAGCCCATCAACAGGAACACGATTTTCGAAAGTGTTAAAATTATTTCAGTCAATGATTCAAAGACTTCAAAAAAAAGGGGCTCTCATCGGGATTCATTGTTGCAACCGAGTTTCTCCAGAAGTCTTAATTAAAACAGGAGTAGATCTCATTCATTTTGATACGATTCACTTCAATAGTCTTTTAATGCAGTCTAAAGAAGCGATCCGAAATTTTTTAAAAGAAGACGGAATCATTGCGTGGGGAATTATTTCTACAACAGATCCAATTGATAATAATTCGATTCAAAAAACGATTAAATATTTCATGGAATATTTAGAAAGCCTTGAAACAAAATCTCTCCCATTAAAAAAAATACTTTCATTAAGCATGATTTCACCAATCTGTGGCACAGGATATTTAAAACCAGAACATTCTCAAAAAATATTAGATACAACCGCAAATACATCCAATCTCATTAAAAATCGCTATCAACTCACGGATCAATAATGCCATCACAAAAAGAAAGAGTTGAAATTTTAAAAGATGAGTTAAAGAAAAGAATTCTAGTTCTTGATGGAGCCATGGGAACAGCCATTCAACAAAAAAATCTAAATGCAGCTGACTTCGGTGGTTCAGATCTTGAGGGATGCAACGAAAATTTAACACTTACAAGACCCAGTATTATTCAAGATATACATGAATCATACTTGAATGCTGGTTGTGATATAGTTGAAACAAATACTTTCGGTGCCACTCCATTTGTTCTTGACGAATATGGACTCGGTTCAAAGGCTTACGAAATCAACAGAAGTGCCGCAGAAATTGCTAGAAAAGCGGCTCATAAATTTTCAAAAAACAATAAATTAAAATTTGTTGCAGGCTCAATCGGTCCAACAACTAAAGCAATTTCTGTTACAGGTGGAATTTCTTTTGACGATTTAGTTTCAAATTTTAAAACCCAAGCAAAAGGCCTACTTGATGGGGGCGTAGATTATTTTCTTTTAGAAACCTGTCAGGACACTCGAAATATTAAAGCAGGCTTATTTGGTATTGATCAAGCCATGCAAGAAGCTGGCGTAAAGATTCCGATCGCTGTATCTGGAACCATTGAGCCGATGGGAACCATGCTCGCAGGTCAGTCGATTGATGCACTTTATGCCTCACTCATGCACAGAGACTTACTCTACATTGGTTTAAACTGTGCAACAGGTCCAGAGTTTATGACGGACCACATACGTACACTCTCAAAATATTCTCATTTTAATACATCTTGTGTACCCAATGCAGGACTTCCAGATATTCATGGCCACTATCTTGAAACACCAAAAATGTTAGCCACCGTTGTTGAAAGGTTTTTATCCAACCAATGGTTGAATGTCATTGGTGGCTGTTGCGGAACAACAGAACAACATATTCATGTATTAAGTAATTTAGCGACACATTACAAACCACGAATTGCAACCACCGAGTCTAGATCAATCCTTTCAGGAATTGATCCATTAGAAATTACAAATGAAATCAGACCCGTTATTGTCGGCGAACGCACCAATGTTATTGGCAGTAGAAAATTTAAACGTTTAATTTGCGAAGAAAAATTTGAAGAAGCTGCAGACATTGCAAGAGCACAAGTAAAAAATGGAGCTCAAATTATAGATGTGTGTCTTGCAAATCCAGACCGCGATGAAATGAAAGATATTGCTAAATTCATGGAATGCGTTATTCGCGTCACCAGAACACCCTTGATGATTGATTCAACTGACGAAATGGTAATAGATCTTGCTTTAAAATATTCCCAAGGCAAAGCAATTATTAATTCAATTAACCTTGAAGATGGTGAAGAACGTTTTGAAAAGGTTGTACCTATTGCAAAAAAATACGGTGCTGCACTCGTGGTTGGTACGATTGATGACGATCCAGAACAAGGTATGGCCGTATCTCGAAAACGAAAACTTGAAGTTGCAAAACGATCATTCGATCTATTGATAAAAAAATATGGCTTTAATGAAACAGACATTTACTGGGATCCATTAGTATTTCCATGCGCTACTGGAGATCAGAATTACATTGGTTCAGCCCTTGAAACCATTGAAGGAATAAAAGAAATTAAAAAAATCTTCCCCAATACAAAAACGGTACTTGGAATATCAAATGTTAGCTTCGGACTCCCAGAAGCAGGCAGAGAAGTTTTAAATTCTGTATTTCTATACCATTGCGTTCAAGCGGGTCTTGACTTAGCCATTGTCAACTCTGAAAAGCTCGTCCGATATTCTAGCATCAGTGAAATTGAAAAAAATCTCTCAGAAAACCTTCTCTTTAACAAAACAGATGGAGGCAGAGATCCCATCGCAGAATTCGCAGCACATTTTCGACAAACAGTTGTAAAACCAAAAGTAGATCGTAAATCTATTTCACTCGATCAAAGACTATCGAATGCGATTCTAGAAGGTTCTAGAGAGGGCTTGATTGATGATCTCAACGAAGCACTCAAAAAATATAAACCCCTTGAAGTGATCAATGGTCCACTAATGAAAGGGATGGATGAAGTTGGAAAATTATTTAACGAAAACAAATTAATCGTTGCCGAAGTTCTACAGTCAGCTGAAATAATGAAATTAGCAGTCAATCATCTTGAGCATTATATGGAAAAAACAGAATCCGCTTCACGTGGAAAAATTCTATTAGCGACTGTTAAAGGTGACGTACATGATATCGGTAAAAATTTGGTCGATATTATTCTTAGTAATAATGGATTCAAAGTTATTAATCTAGGCATTAAAATACCCCCAGAGCAACTTATCCTCGCAATTCGAGAGCACAACCCTGACATCGTTGGCCTTTCTGGACTTCTTGTGAAATCTGCGCAGCAAATGGTCAGCACTGTGGAAGACTTTGAAAAATCAGGGATAAAAACAAAAGTACTGGTCGGTGGCGCAGCACTTTCGTCACTGTTTGTTGATCGCTTTATATCTAAAGCGTACCCACTTGGATTTGTTTCTTATGCACCGGACGCCATGAGCGGATTAGAACTAGCAAAAATAATTGTAGATGAAGATAAATTCAACCAATTAAAAAACACGACAGATCAAAGACGAAAAGAACTAGAGTTTAAGCAAATAGAAAATTCAGGAAATTACGATCTTCGTTTTAATGAAACACGCTCAATTAATATACCCTTCTGTGAAATTTTACCAAATCCTCAGGATTTCGAAAGAAGAGTGATAAAAAGTACATCTTTAGATCAAATCTGGAGCTACATTAACCCATTAATGTTATATGCAAGACACTTGGGAATTAAAGGTGGAATTGCGCGCAAACTAGAAGCATCCCAAAATGATAAATTACTTCGAAAAGAATTAGAAGAGACTGAACCCAAATCTGTACAAATCTGGGATCAAGTACAAATCGTTAAAAAAGAAATTCGCGGCACTGACATTATGAAACCAATTGCAGTCTACCAATACTTCAAAGCTGCATCACAAGGAAATCAAATTCATATTTATTCAAAAAACACGACTGATTTTAAAAATCATAAACCACTTTCAACTTTTACTTTTCCAAGACAGAAAAAAGAAAATGGACTTTGTTTATCGGACTATGTGAATCCACTAGAAAAGACAACGGCTGATATTTTTGATTCAATTTGTTTGTTTGTTACATCTGCTGGCAGTTCGGTTCGGGAATATGCTCAAAAACTTAAGGAACAAGGTGAATATTTAAAATCTCATATCATTTCGGCTCTAGCGATAGAATCTGCAGAAGGTTACGCTGAGCTTCTCCACTCACAAATTCGAAATGGATGGGGCTTTCCAGATCCGATTGATATGACCATGATGCAAAGGTTCCAAGCAAAATATCATGGCAAACGATATTCGTTTGGATACCCCGCATGTCCTTCGCTCGACGATCAGAAAATTCTTTTCGACCTAATTTCTCCGCAAGACATCGGCGTTCAACTCACAGATGGATTCATGATGGATCCAGAGGCATCGGTTTCAGCAATTGTTTTTCATCACCCAGATGCGCAATATTTCTCGGTAGGATCAACAGGCTCAGGCATTGAGAATGAAAACCGCTAGAAAAGAAAATAATAGAAAAGAAAAGAATTAAATGAAAAAAAAGATCGCAGTGTCTCTCCTTTTCATTCTCATCTCAATTGGAATATTTTTCATTTATAAAACAAAGTCTGTTGACGAACTCCTAAAGACTCAAATTCAAAAAATATTTAACGACAATAAAATTCCACTAATTGTTAAAAAAATTAAAGTCAGTGGTAAAATTCAAGATATTTTGCAAGGGCACATTGAAAAGTCATTTATTGAATTAGAAATAATAAACACTTCCTATTCATTCACTTTAGAAACTTCTATCGACTATTTACTTTCGAAGTCTTCCATAAAAATAAAGCTAGATCCAATCTTTCGCTCACGGGGGCTTCCAGATTTTCAATCTAAATTAAATCTTGATTTACAATTCAAAAGAGAAGGCCCCAAAATATTATTGGGCGCGATTCAAATTGATTCAGAATTAAAAACATCTGAAAGATTTAAAAATACAATTTCAGATATTGATCTAACTCTCAATCAATTATTTATTCAATCTAACCTGACTCTTGATCTCATGAAACATCCCGTACTCATCACTGCAAATTCAAACATTTCGATGAATGATTTACAGATTTTTGTAAATAATAATACCTTCAATATTTCTAAAATAAAAACAATGGCAAATACTCAGCTTGTGCTTTCTGATTCGCCACTTTTAATCATCCAGGGCTTACAGATCTCTGAACCTATTCCAATGGCATTACACGGTGGCATTGGAGCGGATTCATTAAATCTTGAAATTAAGTTTAAAAATTCGATGAGTAAACTCATTTACGAATTTAAAAAAATAACAAAATCAAAAGCGTTTGATCAAATTACAGCTGACGGCTTTATAGAGATAAACGGTAAATTAACTGGCAATTCAAGCGAACCTGAATTTAGAGGCCAATTAGAGCTTTTATCAAAAACATTTAAAATTCAAAAAGCATTAGGCAAACACACTCTAATTTTAAAAAATTTCAAAATCAATACACCCGTTGCATACCCTTTAGAAGAGTTCGAGGGTGAATTAAATATCGATGAAATTGATGCTGAATTGTTTCATTCAAAAAATATACATTTTATCATTAAAGGCATTGAAAACGAATTACAGCTTTTATTAGGAAAGCTTAATGGATCGAGCGAACCGATTTCAACTCCTGCGTTTGGTTCAAACATACTCATTCCAAAATTAAAAATTAGATTCCCACTGATTCCAGAAGAAACAGGACACGAAAAATTAAAACTGCCCGGAATTTCGATTCCACTATTATTTTCACTTTCAATTTCGGGTGGGCCGTTTGATATTACTGAAATTCAAAAAGCATTTTGCGTTTTACCTGACACTCCAATCAAAGGAAAAATAGATATTGAATATCCCAAAATATTTAACACCGAATCTGCCATTCATCTTTTTGGCTTAACCAATACAGATATATTGGGTGGATATGTCCGCACTAGAAATATTCGCTACTCATGGAACGAAACGACTCCTCACATTCATTTTTCTACTGAATGGGAAGATATTGATTTACACCAAATAGGTGAACTCACACACTTCGGAGACATGCGCGGGAGTTTATTTGGGAGTTTAAAAGACGCTGACTATGCACTGACATCCCTGGGTCCAGTGCCCATTCAATATGATTTTACAATTCGTGGCGCAAAACGAGCTGAAAAAGAGATCCGTTTTTATGGAAGGGCAGTAAATAATATCCTTGAATTACTTGGCTCCAGAAAATCTGATATGCCTTGGTATGCACAATTCGGCATAAACATGAGTATGAAATTTAGAAATTGGTTTCCTGCGACAGCAGATTATATGGGCTTTAGGGCAAAAACTAGCGGCGGTTGGACTGAACTTTATACGTTTGACCCACCCATTGAAAAAAATCACTATTTTCTTTCAGGAACAGCGTTTAAAATACCACTTAATACACACGGAATTTATCCAGCCATTATGAGGACTGATGCATTTCAAGGTTGGCTCTGGGGAATGGTTGATTACTTCCGTAAACTTTCAGCAGAAAAAATAAAGGAACCTGCCAATGAATCTAATCAATGTGTCCCCTTTTGGGAAAATATCGAAAGCAAGTAATTCAATTTTTATAATTCTTGTCATGGCTTTTTTCGTAAGCTGCATTACAGTGAATGTTAATTTCCCAGAAAGCGCAGTTCAGAGAGCAGCGGATGATTTTGTACGAGACCTATATCGTGACACGGCCTCTAACTCAACTTCAACACCTGCCGTTGAGCCTGCAGAAAAAACTACTGAAAAATCTACAGAAAAAGGATTAGAAAAAAAGAAAAAGAAAGATTTAAAACAAAACACACAAACTTCAAAAACATCTTTTTTTCAAAACATAAGCTTTACATTTTTACCGCATGCTTTTGCTCAAGATCTAAATATGTCTTCACCGAAAGCAAAAGAAATTAGAGGGCGAATGGGTTCTCGTGTTGCAGAAATCATTACATGGAAACAAAAAGGAATTATTGGTGAAAATTTTGAAGCAGAACTAGTGATTCGAGATTTAAATGCAATTCCAAAACAAGACAAATCGAGAGTGGAAAAATTAATCTCCGATGAAAATTCTGACCGCAAAGAACTCTATGAGGACATTCAAAAAGTAAATTCGATCGAAGATCGAAAACAAACTAAAATTAGAAAGTTTTTTGGAAATGCTTTTCGTCAAAACTCTCCTGCTGGTACGTGGATTGAAAACGATGCAGGATCGTGGACAAGAAAATAATCAAATCGTTGGATCAATATCCCAATCACTTGCTTCTGTGATGGGTAGAAAAATACATTGTTTTAATAAAAATCGATGTATCTTATTTGATGCAGGCATTTCTAATAGACTGATTACATCTTGGTTAAATTGAGAAATTAATTGCATGAATATTAAATTCAATACTTTGTTATCAGTTTTGTCTTCAAAAGATTTTTCTAAAATCAATTGAGCATACGGTATATTTGAAAAAACCTTACTCGCCGCCAGATAATAATCTAAATCTTTAACTGGCATTACATTCATTGATATTAAATATTTCTTAAAACTGGATATTTGCTTTGTAAATATTTTAACATTTTGAATATCATTATATTTTTTAAAGACTGAATCGAAAGGTCTGAATTTTATTTTCTTAAAAGAACCTGTTTTTGCTGAAAATAAATATTCGTTTTCGGCGTCATGCTTTGCGGCTGAAATATCTGGGAGATTAACGTCGTGATCAAAAAAATAATTTTTCATGAATTGAGCAACCAATCCAAAATTAATATGTGTACTACCTTCTAGCCCTGGCAATAAAATAATATCTCTTTGTGCGTTTTCAAAATACTGATCCGTTTCAAAGCCTTTAGCACCCATTGCTTCAGATAAATCATGTATGACCTTTACTCCTTCAGTCGTTACCTTCGCCTTTTGTATTGAATTAAATAATAGATACCGCCGATCGTTTTCACTCGCTGCAACCAAATAGTCTAATGCTCGCGCTGCAAACAGTTTCATTGCATACATGCGAACGTATGCTTTAATATGTAATTTTCGAACATGAGGCATGGAAAAAACAGATTTTCCATATAATGTTCTAGCCTTTGTATGTCTCAGAGATTCACTCAACGCCCTTTCACAAATACCAATCGATCCAAAACCCAGAAAAAATTTTCCTAAATTCACAGTACCAAAAACGGCATCCCAAGCACTATGTCCTGTAGAGATTATTTCTTTTGCACTTAATGTGTAATTTTCTATTTTAAATCCACCTACAAATGCATTTCGAATGCCTAAAGTTTTAATTTTAATTAAATCTTTAAAGTGGGGGTTCCCATTAGGTTTGATCGAAAAAAATACAAATTGATTTTTATCGTGTGGGTCT
>CAZPTV010000041.1:0-9052 GCA_964589335.1 uncultured Bacteriovoracaceae bacterium | reverse complement strand
ATAACCACTACATTCACCGAACGTTCCTTCAATGAGTGCTCCTGCATTAAAAAAATCCATATAAGCAATCATGTGTGTACGGTCTTTACGTGGATTTCTTACATTGAGTCCAACGAGTCCACCTTGCGCTCTTCCATATTCAGGCCCATATCCCGCTTGAAATAAGTCTACACTTTCAACTGCTTCAGGCATGACGACAGATGATAAGCCACCAAAATGAAAAATAATTGGAACTTCATGATCATTAATCATGTACTTTGTGTCTTGCGGACCTGAGCCTTGAATGATGATTTGTGATTGAAAAGAATTGGGTCGATTTACTCCCGCAGTATTTTGAACTGCTTTGATGGGATCTCCGCCTGAGCCCGGCATTTTCAAGAACTGTTCTTGTTTCATTGTTTTTATACTAGTATCTCGCTTTTGTCCGCGCCCATAAACAGTCGTTTCATACACTAGATATGAATTTTTTTCTAAATACAGCGTTTTCTGAAAGGTTTGATTTTCTTCTGAAGTTTCAATTTCATCTTCGTATTCTAGTTTTTTATATCCACTGCGATTTACAACCCATTGAAATTTGCCTACAGGAATATTTTCTAAAACAAAGTTACCGTTAGGATCAGTGATGGTTTTTATTTTTTGTGGAAGAATAAAAATATTTGTATCAGCTAATGGAGTACGAGTTCCTTTTTCTAATAGTTTGCCTTCAAACCGAGCTGCAAATGAATTGCTATAAATCAAAATAGATAAAATAATTATTAATTTCATTGTGGTTTTAAAGTTTTAGCAATTGAGCACTATTTTTCAATTACAAAACGATATGAGTACCGAATGCGCACCGCAACGGATTGAGTACCTATCTTGGCAGGTTCAAATATAAAATTTTTCATTCCTTCAGCAGCTGCTTCGTTTAATCCATATCCGGGTCCATCGACGACAGAAACTTGTCTTACTTTTCCTAATTGATCGATAAGTAAATCCATAATGACAGCACCTTGAATGCCTTTTTTTCTTGCTTCAATAGGGTAAGGTACACGGATTTCTGATTTTAATTTTGGCATTGAACTTACAGTATATTCTTCGGCTGGAATCGGAAGATCTGCATCAGAATCTTTTAATTTAGTGTCGTCAGGAGTTTTCGCGACGGTATTTCCTAATTTAACAGATTCTCCCTCTGCCATGTCACTTGTGAGAGCTTTTCTTGAAATGCCAAAAACAGCTTCTTTTTTTATAGGTTCTACTTTTGGTTTTTCTTTAATTTGTTCAGGTACTTTTTGTGGAATTGAAGATGGAATTGGAGCTTCTATCACAGCGACCTCAATGTTCTTGTAATTCATTTCAGGTTTATAAACTAAAATCAAAACAAGAAAAATGATTGAGAGATGGATTGCGATCGAAAAAGGTAATGCGGGAATTTTTAAAAGCCGTTCAGTCACTGAAGTCCAATTTCTTTTTTTACGGTACTCACTAATGGTGCGATAATTTCTTCTTTCATTCCAAATTTTGCACCGATCGATGAAAATAATTCAGGAAGTGGTTTTGTTGCTCCTAAACGAAGTCCATTTTTATATAATTCTACGGCTTTTTTATGATTATCTAGTGATGTTTTCCAGATCGAAAGTGCCCCAAGCTGAGCAATTCCATATTCAACATAATAAAAAGGAACCGTAAAAATGTGTGGATATTGCCAACCGATATCTCTAACATTTTCAAATCCTGTCCAGTCCAAGTCAGGTTTAAAACGTTTAGATAATTCGGCCCATTTTTTATTCCATTCTTTGGGATCTATTGTGTTTGTTTCATAGACCCAATGTTGAAACGCATCGATCATGGCCATGAATGGAAAAAATTCTAATATTTTTTTTAACTGATCTCGGCGAACTCGATCAATCTCATCTCCTTTATAGAATTCATTGAAATATGGACGAGAAAGTAATTCCATTGACATGGATGCAACCTCAGCAAACTCTAAGCCAGTGTGGTGATAACTTGAAAGTGGAATTTCACGAGAAAAATAATAATGAAAGGAATGACCTCCTTCATGCAGTAAGGTATCGACATCTCGCTTTGATCCTGCAGCATTCATAAAAATAAAAGGAACACGGTCTTCAGAAAATTGTGTGCAATATCCGCCGGGAGCTTTTCCTTTACGTGAGTCTAGATCAAGTAATTTGTTCTCTTTCATGTGTTTGAAAAATGCAGAAATTTCTGCATCTACTTTATCAAAAATTCTCTCGCAACCATCGATCAGTTCATTGGTATTTTTGAATGGCGTAATGGCTTGTTTAGCTTCTGGATCAACTTCTGTGTTCCAAGGAGTTAATGTTCTGATGTTTAGTTTTTTACATTTGTCTTGATTCATTTTTGTGACCAAAGGAACAATGGCTTTTTCAATGGCCTGATGAAAATCAATACAATCTTGAGGTGTGTAATCATAACGATGATATGATTTGAATTGATAATCTCTATAATTTTTAAATCCAGCGTTTTTAGCAATTTTTTGTCGGAGTTCAAGCATACGTCCGTATAAATTTGTTAATTTATCAGAGTCCTGTAAACGAACTTGTATGCGAGCCTCAAAGGCTTCTTTTCTTGTCGCTTCAATAGGATCTTCCAGATATCGAGCAACTTGCTGCATGGTCATTTCTTGACCTCTAAAGTTGACAATCCAACACCCCATAATTTTTTCAAACTCATTGTCTAATTTACGTTCTTCAATTTTCAGTGGAATATTTTCTTTTCTAAATAAATCGATATCTGTCTTTAACCCTTTTATAAATAAATCGTAGAAAGTAGGAAGTTCTTTGCAATAAACTGAATCGATACATTTTTTTGATAACTTAAATCCTTCAGATTCAATGAGCGGCAATATTTCTGTCACTAATTGCATGAATTCAGTTTCAGCTTTAGAGTCTGTTGTATCAACAGTAACTTTCACATGTGATTTTGAATAGGAGTCATGAACGATAGATCCAAGTTCTTCCCAATCATAAATCCATTTTTCAAGGGCTTTGAGATTAGTGATTTCACGTGTGTTTAATTCATCAAAATATTTTTTTACAGCAACGGAGTCATTGGCTTTAAAGGTTGGACTAACGTACTTTCTTTCGTATTTTTTATTTAGATTCATAGGGGATGAATTTAATATTTTTAATCGAATATTAGAAGCAGAGTTATTAAAAAATACATTGAGTATTCAACGGTATAATGAGTAGGCAAAAAGTGAAACTATTCATTTCTGTTGAAGTTTAGTAAAATATTCCATGTGTTTAATTTAAATATCTTAAGGAGATTTTTATGAAAAATATTTATTTAGTACTGAGCATCGTAAGTTTAAACTTATTTTTCATAAATCTAAGTCATGCAGTATTAGGTCAGAAAAAATACTCAGGCTGTAGTACTTTAAAAAACATACAGTTTTGCCCTGGTTTAAATTTAGGTAAAGAAGGTGCAAAAATGAAAAAATCACAACTGCAAGCTTTCTTAAAAGCAAACGGATATACTCCATGTGGAACGGCAACCTATTGCAAAGAAGGCTTTAGTGCTCCTGCGACTGCAATAGAAAAATAAATACTAGTTCCAGTAAACCCCAACCTTACCAATGGACGCACGTGACTCTAAATATTCATGGGCATTAGGCAGTTCTTTGAATGAAAACATTTTCCCAACGGTAGGGTTAATAATGCCTTTTTCGGAAAGTTTAATAATTTCTTCGAGGCAGTGTTTTAAAATATGAGGACGATCTTTACCAATTTTGAGCATATTCACACCAATAATTGATTTTGAATTTGTTAATAATTCGATTGGTGAAAATATGCCAAAACCCATTGCGAGCTTTAACATTGAAATTATTTTAACTCCACCTGCAGCTTCAGCAGCACCAAATCCTAAAATTCGTCCCCCAGATCCAAGAAGCTTAAATCCTTTTTTAAATGCATCTCCACCGATTGAATCAAAGACAACATCGATTCCTTTATCACCGCGAAGTTTCTTGATCACTTCGTAAAAATCTTGCGTTCTGTAATTGATGGGAAAATCGACACCGAGTTTTTTTAAATATTCGAGTTTATCGTTTGAACCCGCGGTACCGTAAATAATGCATTTTTTTCTTTTTGCAAGTTGGACTAAAGCAGTACCCACACCACCCGCAGCGGCTTGAATCAGTACATGGTCGCCTTCATGTAATGTAACGGCTTCTTCGGCGCAGAAATAAGCTGTGCAATATTGTGTGACAAGTGCCAGCGCTTCACCATCTGAAATCTTATCTGTAATAATTGCAGCAGCATTTGCAGGACTTACAACTTCTTCGGCGTATCCACCAAAAAAAGTAAAGGCTGCAACTCGATCTCCAATTTTAAAATTCTTCACATCACTCGCAACTTCTGTGATTTTACCTGTAACTTCATAACCGAGAACACAGGGCATGGGAGGTGCGTCGCGATATAGACCAAGCCTTGCCATGATATCGGCAAAGTTTAATCCAAATGCATTTACTTTAATTCTTATTTCCCCTGCATTAAGATTTATTTTTGGTAATTCTTTCAATTCAAATGCAGTTTCTGACTTTCCATTTTTTACGAGATAAAATGCTTTCATATGAAAAAAGTATCATAACTTTTTAAAAGTGATTGTTCTTTCTTTAAAAAAGATTAAAAATACACAAATGAAATACTCTATCGAATCACTTGGTCCTTTGTCGAAACTAGTAGGTACTTGGGAAGGCCAGAAGGGTGATGACACAGCACCTTCTGATGACCGCGGTACAGAAAAAAACTATTATCGTGAGCGCATGGTTTTTGAACCGCTTCCTGATATGGTTAATAATCATGAACAAACGCTTTATGGTTTAAGGTATTCGACCACAGCTTGGAGAATTGGCGAACCAGACCCTTTTCATGAGGAAGTTGGTTACTGGCTTTGGGATGCAAAAGAAAAACAAGTCATGCGCTGTTTTCTAGTGCCACGCGGAGTTTCTGTAATTGCGGGTGGAGAAGCAAATGCCAATGATTCTTCTTTTAAAATTTCTGCTGAATTGGGTTCAGCTACTTATGGAATTTGTTCGAATAAATTTTTAGATCGTGAATTTAAAACTGTTCGTTATGATCTGCATATATCCGTATCAAAAGATGGTACCTTATCGTACGAAGAAGATACTGTTCTGCAAATGAAGGGTAAGAAAGATTTATTTCACCACATTGATAAAAACTCATTAAAGAAAGTTTAAGCATTAAGGCCTAATAAAACCTCTATTGACACAACGCGTAGACTTTGTTACGGCTTGGCGGTTGATGAAAGTATTACTAATAACTCCGCCTCTTACACAGCTGAACACAGCATATCCAGCAACGACAATGTTGACGGGTTTTCTGCGCTCACAAAACATACAAGCAACTCAAGCTGATTTATCAATAGAATTAATCGATCGAATATTTTCAAAGATTGGCCTCAATCGAATTCGAGACGAAATAGTTAAAGGAATTCACAGTGAACCTGTCGTATTATATTTTTTAGATCATTTTTCAGAATACGAATCTGTGGTGGAATCAGTTATTGGTTTTTTAAGAGGAAAATCTCCTTCGTTAGCGCACCGGATTTTGTCAGATCAATTTCTTCCAAGGGGACCATTTGTAAAAAAAATATTATCAGAATTAGATAGTAATGATTATCGATCATTTGCATTTGGATCCATGGGGTTACAGGATCACGCGAAATATTTAGCCACACTTTTTATCGATGAACTAACGCAAGTGATACGCTTTGGGGTCGATGCAAGATTTGAACTTTCAAAGTATGCAGAAAAATTAGCTGCAAGTTCGATTTCATTTACGCCGATAGAAGAAGCTTTAAATGAAAAAACACTAATCGATGAAATGATTGAAGAACTAACGGTAGAATTTATTACACGTGAAAATCCTGATTTGGTTTGTTTGACAGTGCCTTTTCCTGGAAATTTAATAGGTGCCTTGCGAATTGCTAAAAAGACGCGAGACATGAATCCAAAAATTAAAATTGCAATGGGTGGTGGGTACGTAAACACTGAGCTGCGGACGATAACTGATTCGAGAATATTTAATTATATTGATTACATTACATTAGATGACGGAGAACGGCCGCTATTGCAACTCATTGGGTATTTAAAACACGAAGTGGGTGAGCATGGTTTGGTACGAACGTTTATGCGTTCAGCTAAAGGAATTGTTGAATTTTATCATTCAAAAGATTTTCACGATATTCCTGCGAAAGACACTGGCTTTCCAACATATGATGGACTGCCTTTGCAAAAATATTTATCAGTTTTAGAAATGCTCAATCCAATGCATCGAATTTGGTCAGTTGCTCGTTGGAATAAACTTATGGTCGCTCATGGTTGTTACTGGAAAAAGTGTAATTTTTGCGACACTTCACTTGATTACATTAATCGTTATGATCCAGTGGCAGCAGATATTTTAATTGATCGTATGCAGAAAATCATTACTGAAACTGGCGAAACAGGTTTTCATTTTGTTGATGAAGCTGCACCTCCTTCGAGTCTAAAAAATCTTTCACTGAGAATGATTGAGCGAGGGCTTAACATTACGTGGTGGGGGAATTTGCGTTTCGATAGCGTTTTTACCAAAGAATTGGCTGAGCTCATGGCGCGTGCTGGTTGTGTTGCAGTTACGGGTGGGCTTGAGGTTGCGTCTGATCGATTATTAAAATTAATGAATAAGGGTGTAAGCATAGAGCAGGTTGCACGCGTAACGAAAAATTTCAATCGGGCAGGAATTCGAGTGCATGCATATTTAATGTATGGTTTTCCGACTCAGACCATTCAAGAAACAGTAGATTCTCTCGAAGTTGTTCGCCAGCTTTTTATAGCCGGTTGTCTTGATTCTGCTTATTGGCATAGGTTTTCTGCAACCGCACATAGTCCAATTGGTAAAAATCCATCTGAGTATAGTATTGAAGTTAAAAACCCAGAGCCTTTAAGTGGTGAGGGGGTTTTTGCAATTAATGATCTACCTTTTCTCGATCCATTAGGGATTGATCATGAAATGTTAGGACGTGGTTTGAAAAAGGCATTATATAATTACATGCACGGAATGGGTTTAGAAGAAGATGTGCGCGTTTGGTTTGAGGCTAAAGTGCCAAAACCAAACGTCACAAAAAATAAAATAGAAAGTCTTGATTTAGTACAAACGAATTGAACTGATTGCTCGATCCGCTTTATATAGTGAGCTGTAGCTTCCTTTTACTTTAGTATCAACGCTTTGTGCGAGCGTTAGTAATCCAAAGCATACAACCAAGTACGAAATAAAGAAAAATACGGTTTTCATAAATCCTCCTGTTTGAATTAAGCTCCATTAAAAGCTAATTCTTTTGTTCTCTCCGCCTACGTCTCTGTAGTTACTTTATAGATAAAGCAAGAGGCGTGCCCACTTATTGGACAGTATATGACCAAATTATGTACATTTACTGTATATAAAGTATACATATGTATTGCGGATTTTGTTTGAATTAAATTAGTAGTATTAGGTAGTTATTAGTTAAAGTAGTTTTTGTATAGCTGTGAGTACTGCGATTGAAGCTGCAAGCATGGTCCCTAAACGAATTGTCATTCGAGATTCTAAAAGCCCCATTGCATTTATAAGCTCTTTAAATTCATGTTTAGTTGCAACTTCTAAGTTGAAGATGTCTTGCTTGGTCGCGGCTCTAAATTGTTCAATGTCTTGTTTTGTTGCTGCTTTTAATTGCTCGATGTCTTGTTTGGTAGCAGCTTTTAATTGTTCGATGTCTTGCTTGGTAGCAGCTTTTAATTGTTCGATGTCTTGCTTGGTAGCGGCTTTTAATTGTTCGATATCTTGTTTGGTAGCGGCTTTTAATTGTTCGATATCTTGTTTAGTCGCAAAGTTTGTATCCATTACTTCATCCAAAATGTTAATCGATGTTTCTGCCTGCTCCCTTGAAAAGCCGACTTCTTCTAACATTCTAGCATATTTTAGGGTGTTAAACATTGTTTACCTCTGCGAAAATTAATAGCAAAATAAAGGCCATATTATTCAAATAAAAAACTTAACGCATGCAGACTTTAATTGTTGGCAGACTCGCCAACGAAATATGGCAAACTTGCCAAATCACAAATAGACAATTGCCAACGAGAGAACTAATAATCAAAACATCATGCAAATGGACTATCGAGAGTTTCTTCGCGACTATGCGAAAAAACAAAAAATCGAAAAGAAAAACTGGAGCCTTGGTCAATGGGCTCGTCAACTTGGTCTCAAGTCTACTTCATCATTAACAAAAGTTCTATCGGGCGATCGAGATCCGGGTCCTGAGATGATCGAGCAGTTCATTCGTTTCTTTAAACTATCCCCCGATGAAGCTCACAAATTCAGATCAGCAGTACTGCTTGCAAAGCCACAACGCAATCTTGCGGTCAGTAAATTAATTGCAGAACAAAAACTAGATCATGCTGATGCTTGGAAGGCACGCATGCTTACCATACATGTCTTTCGATTGATCGCTGAATGGTTTCATTTGCCAGTACGTGAGCTCGCAAGATTAAAAGATTTAAAATTTAATTCAAAAAATTGGGGTACATTATTTCACAGAAAGTTAGATTCCCAACAAATAGAAGACAGTGCTTCATTATTGGAAGGACTTGAGTTCATCACACGCACACAAGACGAACTGATTTCATCAGAAGAAAATGTAATGACCCCGGTGCAAATTTCAGATACTTCAATTCGCACTCATCACAAAGAGATGTTAAGGCTTGCACAAGAAAGAATTGATGACACCAAAGTCGAAGAACGTGAATATCAAGCGCTATCAATGCTTGTGGATGAAGACAAAATACCACAAGTAAAAGCAGCCATTCGTGATTTTATGACGAAAATTGAAAACATTTCTACTGATGGACGTGCAGACCGCGTGTATCAGTTACAGGTCAGCTTTTTTCCGTTGACTCATCAATTTGAGAAAAAATTTGAAATTAGAAAAAAAGAAAATCCACAACCACACGCAAAAACATCCGTAAGTAATACAGAAAATAAACCAGGAGAATCAAAAT
>CAZPTV010000040.1:0-9057 GCA_964589335.1 uncultured Bacteriovoracaceae bacterium | reverse complement strand
AGCAGGATGTGCTTGATCTATTCCCTCAACCGATCTTTGAAGCGCCGTCAATGCAGAAATCATTTTTTGCTTACCTGCATACATCGCGCCGCCACGATCTGCTCTAAACTCACGCATTCTAGAAAACCATGCAACAATCATCATGCCAAAAAAGCCGAGAACCATTTCTAGTACCATTACTAATAAAAAAGATGGTGCCGATGATCTTTCATCATTGTCTCTTGATCCAGCATTGCTGATAGCAAATGCAATAGCGCGAGATAAAAACATGACGAACGCATTAACTACACCTTGAATTAAAGTCATCGTAACCATGTCGCCATTATTAATATGTGCGATCTCGTGTCCCAATACACCTTCAATTTGAGTGCGATCCATTGATCTCATTAAACCCGTAGAAACAGCTACCAAAGATCGAGATTTAGTTGGACCTGTAGCAAATGCATTAACTTCTGAACCTTCATAAATGCCTACTTCTGGAGGAGTTTTCATGCCAGCGGTATAAGAAAGCTGTTGAACCGTCTCGACTAACCATTTTAATTCTGGTTGATTCGTTTGCGGATCTATAATCTTTACACCCATAAACGTCTTTGCCATGAATTTAGAAAGCAATAAACTTATGAATGCTCCACCAAATCCCCATACAAGACAGAATGCCATCAATTGGTTGTAATCAATTCCACGTGCCGTTAAATATGGCGCAATTCCAAGAATGCGTAGAATAAGACTGATTGTAATTACAATGAGTATATTGGTTGCAATTAGAAAAAAGATACGTTTGAACATGGACATCCAAATCTCCTTTGTTAGTGATATATTACGATGATATCGATTTTTTTATTGTCAAGTACGTGTAACGTTTTTCGCATACGGCCAATTAAATACTCAAATTATATTACTCAAACAAATTCAGACTTTTATGCTAGTTTTAAGGCATGAAAAGCAGCATTCGCAATGTGGGAATACTTGGTGATGGCCAACTTTCACGAATGCTCTGTGAAGCTGTTATTAAGCTAAAACTCACCCCATCTATTTTAACAAATAACCTTCTCTCTTCCGCAGCAAATGTCTGCTCAGAACACTTTTCTTCATTAAATGAATTTATTAATCATAATGACCTTATCACGATTGAAAATGAATTTCTTTCAAATGAAATGATCCATGCATTAGAAATAAATGAAACCAAGCTCGAACCTAAACTCTCTGCAATCAACTTACTGCAAGACAAATTAAAGCAAAAATTTTTACTAGAAAAATTAAATATTCCGACCTCAAAATATCTCATCTATAACAATCAAAATGATCCAATTACATGGACAAATGAAATTTTAGATAATTGGAACTCAAAAGCAGTACTGAAGTGGAGTCGCTATGGTTATGACGGAAAAGGCACTTTCATTATACAAAATCAATTTAATGAAGCTGCATTAAAAGCATTCTTCAAACAATCATCACAGAACGGTTCAACGATCTATGCTGAAAAATTTATCGAATATCAATGTGAAACCGCAATGATCGGAATACGATCTACCGCGGGAGAATTTAAAAACTATCCACTCGTATTATCAAGGCAAAAAAATGGAATTTGTTTTGAAGTTCAAGGGCCACTTATTGCATTAAAAAATCTCAATCCACAAATTGAATTGCAAGCTGAAACCATTCTTAAAAAAATAGCCGATGAAGTCACTCTGACGGGAGCTTTTGGCGTTGAATTCTTTCTGACAAAAGAAAACACACTCGTGGTAAATGAAATCGCCCCCCGTGTACATAATACCGGACACTACACATTGACAGCATCTAAAACATCCCAATTTGAAAATCATATTCGTGCGATTTCAGGTATGCCTCTTGGAGATACTTCAACGAAATCATTTTTTTTAATGAGAAATCTACTCGGACCAGAAGGATTTAAAGCTAATATTTCTAAACTACCTATTGATTTAAAGGATCAAAATGCAGAATACTACTGGTACGAAAAAAATTTAGTTACACCAAATAGAAAGTGCGGTCATATTAATATGGTATATGACTATAAAAATTCAGACTCACATAACGAAGCTATAGAACGGATGAATCAATATGAAAAAATCTGGAAGAATGCCCTTAAAAATAATTAAAATCGCAATTGTCATGGGAAGTAAGTCTGACTTACCTACTATGAAGGCTGCCAATGATGCACTAAAAGAATTTGGCTTAAGCGCAGAAATGAAAATTTTATCCGCGCATAGAACCCCTCAAGCTGTCGCTGAGTTTGCAACTAAAGCTCATAAAAACGGTTATCAAATTATTATTGCAGGCGCTGGCGGAGCTGCTCATTTACCAGGAATGATTGCAAGTTACACAGAACTTCCCGTAATTGGCGTACCTGTTGATATTACACCACTTCAAGGTACAGACGCATTGTTTTCTATTGTTCAAATGCCTAAAGGAATTCCCGTAGCAACCGTTGCAATCGGAAATGCTTGGAATGCAGGTCTCTTAGCAGTGCAAATGATTGCCTGTTCTGACTTGGAAAGAAGTTCAAAATTGTTTTCGAAAATACGTATATTTAAACAAAAAATGAAACAGAAAGTTTTGAAAAATTAATGAGCGTGCGCTTCCGCTGGTTTTGATTCTGTTTTCTTTTCACCCGATTCGATGAAAACATATTTTTGCCCCACATCCCAAAACTCTACTTTTCCTGTTTTCAAACTGTAAATGCCTTGAGCTAAAACTACTTTTTCTTTCTCTACCGATTCACGAACAATTGAAGATCTTCTTAATAAATCCTTCAATACTCCACTAACATTAGATTTAACTGGTGCTTTTACTGTAGGGTCATCATTCAAAACCGTTTTGCTTGCACCTGCAATATTGGGCCGAATGTCAGCAACGAGTCGATCTAAACTTGGAGATCCTGCAGAAGAACCTTCTGGTGTTGACAGAGCTGCTTTCACCGCTCCACAAGACTCATGCCCCATAATTAAGATAAGTTTTGATCCCAAATGTTCAATGGCATATTCAATACTTGCTATATTTTCATCATTTACAACGTTTCCTGCAACGCGAACTGAAAACACATCCCCTAGTCCTTGATCAAATATTAACTCAGCAGGGACACGTGAGTCTGAACAAGACAACACAATTGAATGAGGTGCTTGGCCTTTTGCTAACTCTTCTCTTCTAGAACTTGCTTGATTAGGGTGCTTTGATTTACCTAAATAGAATCTTTGATTTCCATTTTTTAATTCATTAAATGCTTCCCAGCCGGAAATGCCTTTAGCATGTTCACTTGCATTCACAAAATTAGATAAAATTAGCAATGATGTGAAAATTACTTTGATCATACACCCTCCATAAAATTATTTTCTGAAAAGAATATTTTAACAAAAAACATTAAATTCGAAAGGTGATTAACTGAGTGGTCTTATTAGCATAAAAAAAATTCCCACTGCCAAAGACAGTGGGAATATTCAAAATTTCATATTCTATCTCTTATTATTGCTGCCAAGGTTTTCTTGGTGGTCTTTTAGACTGTCTTCTTTGCCCGTTTTGTCTCTGATTTTGACCATTGTTTTGATTATGATTAGGTTTTACTTGTTGTTGACTACGTTCACGTTTTGGACCTGCATTGGTTGTATCTTGACCATAAAGACCACCCGCAAGCATTAAAAACCCTGGATCATGACCACGAAATTGAGGATTCATGTGAACCCAATGCAGAATCGCTCCGTCTGGAGATGGTGGATATGGTCCATTTTGTTGAGTTGAAGTAATAAAATCACCGCATGCTTCAACTAGCATTCCAACTTCAATTTGAGGAATGGATCCAAAGTCTTGATTATATATAATTTCCAATGTGTCTTCTTGGTGTCTGCCAATTTGAATCGAAAAATGATCGTGACCCGATTTATCGTTATAAATATTAATTACAATTCCTTGAACGTGTCCTCTTTCACGAAAACCGCTTGGAGTTGTGCGCTTCCAGTGAAGAACTTGAGCATTATTTACTTCTAGATTTTTTCCATAAGAAGGGCATTCTGGAGCCTGATAACCAGCTTTTTGCACTTGTTGTGCAGGATCTTCTATGACTGGATCTTCATTTTTTGGATTTGACTGAGCGAAAAGTTGAGATGTGGATAATGTTACTAATAGAACTAACCAGAAGAATTTAGACTTAAATTCTGTCATTCATGCCCCCATATGTTTAAAAGTTAACCCCGATTTCTTTCAAAATCGGGGCAAACTTATACAAAAGAACATGAATATCCAATCAGTATTTTGCATTCAAGGCGTTTTATACGTCGCAATAAATGCAAGAGTAGCTTTATGAGCTATTAGTTACAGCGTTTGAAGCGCCATCTGAACTGCCTTATGAGCATTAATCGATCCATAACCATAAGTATTGTTTGGAACAGATGAACCTGAGACATTTCCGCAATTCTCAGTCGTCGTTTTAGGTGTCGATGAAGCTCGAACTAATTCAGTAGTTTTTTCAATATTACCGATTAATTTTGGATTTGCAGACCACATCAGCGCAATTTCTCCTACAACGTGAGGTCCTGCCATTGATGTTCCACTCCACATACTGCCTGCATATGAACCACCTGGAACAGCTGAACGTACATCAACCCCTGGAGCGGTAACGTCTGGTCCAATGCCACCATCAAAAATAGAAGGACCACGACTTGAAAAAGAAGCAATCATACCAGAGCGATGATTATGCGCACCTACAGATAACGTGACATCTGTATGGGATGCCGGTTGATCATTGATCGAAGAACAACCAGGTCCTTCGTTCCCTGCAGATACTACTACCATGACTCCTGCTTTTTTCATCGCTTGGAGTACTGGAAGAATTTCGCCACCTTGGCAACCCTCTGAACTTGGACATCCCCATGAGTTGTTAATAATGTGTGGAGCTTTGGTTGGATCACCATCAGTCATTGCATTTCCACCGTAAGGATATGGAGCTAAGAAGAATTCAAAACATTCGATATAGCTAGCTGGGTTACCTGTTCCAGCATCCATATTACGACATGCAATCCACTTTGCTTTTGGAGCCATTCCGATTTGGTTTGTGCCACCATCGTCACCAATCATAGTTCCCATAGTATGGGTTCCATGTTGATCGTCATCACATGGAGCTTTCGTATCGTATCCACATTTATTAGAACCACTGCCAATCGGCTTTTTGATTGAATCGTGCCAATTATAATTATGATCGAGGATTTCTCCTTGTTTTGCCAAGGTTAACCCACGATATGAATTTCTTAGTGCAGGATGATCCCATTGAACGCCAGTATCTTGTCCGGCAATTACAATTTGTTCTCCTTTGACTTTCAATTCATTCCAAACTTTATCAGCACCTGTGCTGACGATATTTTCGCCCGTACCTTCGCCAGGCTCACCACCTAAAAGCTGATCTAAAAATGTCATTGATGGTGTGGGTAGTTTTACTTTAACATTAGCATTGTCATAAACCTTTGCCACATCAGTTCTATTTACAAGCTCAGAAACTAAAGCTGCGTCAGCATCGTAAACAGCAATCATATTAACAATATAAAATCTTTTAAATTCAAGAGCTCTAGTAGAGAGAAAATTCACTAAATCAACTTGCGTGGTTAGTGCTACCTGTCTGAGAGCATTATAAACAAATTCATTTTTGCGATCTTTTGATTGCAGTACATCGGCACCACTAAGATCGGCTTGATCTTTTAAAACGACAAGAATTGGAATTCTTGATCCTGGATCACCAAGCTTTTGAAGTACATTTTTGTCAACCTTAGAGGTTAATTCAAAAATTTCTTGTGTTGGATTTGAAAAGCCAAGCATAAGAACAGATGCTAATATTAAAAATAATAACTTATTCATTTAAGTTTCTCCCTTTAGTTGTTCACAAATGAATCTTGCTGGTAATTCAAACTACAATGTTAATAGAAGACTCCGAAGGAAATCCTTTGACAAGAGTTTGAAAAAATATTTTTAAAAATTGACTTCGGGCGCAAATATTTGATTCCAATATAAGTATCGTGTCAGTGGATTTTTCAATTTTTCATCTAAATCTTGTTTTTGATCAAATGAAAGCGGTCGTGCTGAATCTAGTAGAATTGAAAAATCTCTCTCAATAGAAAATAGTTGAGTACTATGATCACTTGAGCTACCGAATTTTGATCCCAAACCATTTATAGCTAAGTTTAAACGTACAGAATTATTTGAGGGCGCATAAAGTGGACTTATAAACGCTCGGTTGGGATTTTCGTTTCGTCCCCATGTAACACTTCCAAACTCATAAAACATACTCAAGAAATAACTAGCTAGCATTGTTGCTCGTCCGTTATATCCATGACTTTTAAATTTATGAGATAAGTATGCTGTCATCCAAAAATGATAAGGTTTACCATACTCACAATTCGATCTCACAGTTCTTGGATAACTATAATTATAATTTGAAACTGTTGCATGATCTAAGAGGCTCATTCCTGCGGAAATAAGATACATTGCAACGCCTAGCGAGGAATTCTCTGCATTGAAAAGCTCATATGCAGTAATGTCAAACGAAGCACCTCTTGTTGAATAGAACGCTAATAAATTCCATGTGTAATTTGTGGCCTGTTCGTGATTATTTGTTATTTTTAAAAAGTTTTGAAAAAGATCTGTAAACAAGTCACTCTGAATCGATTGACCCTTGTTTAAATTATCTACTTTTAAATCAATTTCTAAAGCTAATGCAGCGGCTGCCTGAGCATAAATTGGATTTGTTAAAACCTCTTCAACGATTGGCAACATAGAAATACTAGCATTCGATGAACCAACTTTGGGTTTCATGAGATCAATCATTTCAATAATAGCTCTTGAACAACCTGAAGATAGATGTCGCGAACAAAATGCAGGCGCTATTTTCTTAGCGTTTTCCATAGCTTCATCATATTTTGGAAATGCTTGAAGTGCGTTCAGCATTTGTTTTGTATGATCTATTGATTCAGGAGTATAAACCAAACCATTCTTTGAAACATGCAATAGTTCTTCTTTTATTGAATGCAGTGGATAACCTTTTTTAATTTCAAAAAATGTCTTTGCTAAGTCTTCTTGTAAAGAATATGCGGCTTTTTTTACTTCAATTCTAGGACTGAATAATAAAATCCATGGTAATAATGACTGATTGTTTTTACAGTGTAATTTTTGCAACGTAGAACCAATTTGATCTTTAGTACCTGTTAAAAAAATTTCTTTGTCATAACTATTTCCACATTCATAACTCAAAGTGCCCAAAAAAGCTGTTTCAGTAGCTGCATGACAGAGTTTGGTAAGCGGTTCAGTCGTTTGTGCATTTCCATTTATTATGAAAATGAATAAAAAACTAATGGTCATTAGATACGTTAAGTTTGATTTAATCATAAAATACTAAAAAAATACTGAATGAAGAAATGGGTAGTTGTCATTTAAAATATTTTTTGACTAAATTAGTCCATGGGTTCTCTATCGATAAATTCAAGAAAAAATTTAAGAGATCATGTAAAGATTCCTTACTTAGGTTTGGGTGTATTTCAAACTCCAGTCGGAAAAATTACTTACGATGCTGTTTTGACCGCATTGAAATGTGGATACCGCCATATCGATACGGCTCGCATTTATCAAAATGAATCGGATGTGGGTCGTGCCGTTAAAGAAAGCGGCATCAACCGTAGTGAAATTTTTATTACGACTAAACTTTGGAATCAAGACCAAGGATATGATTCAGCACTGAAAGCATTTGATTCTAGTTTGAAAAGTTTAGGTCTTGAATATATTGATTTGTATTTACTCCATTGGCCTGTGTACGAAAAAAGACTCGAGTCATGGAAAGCATTAGAAAAACTAAAGGCAGAAGGTCTTGTTAAAACCATTGGTGTAAGTAATTTTATGATTCACCATCTTAAAGAGTTGCTCGATAATTGCAAAGAAATACCCTCTGTCAATCAGGTTGAATTTCATCCTTATTTATATAAAAAAGATTTATTAAATTTCTGTAATGATCATGAAATAACAATCGAAGCGTATGCCCCCCTAACAAAAGGAATCAAGCTATCAGATCCTCCACTTGTCAAAATTGCTAAAAAACACAAAAAAAACACAGCTCAAATTTTGATTCGCTGGGCTTTAGAACATCAATTAGTCGTTTTACCAAAATCAGCTCGCCCAGACCGCATTAAAGAGAATGCAAATGTATTTAACTTTGAACTCGACTTTGAAGACATGCTCACTTTAGACGAGTTAAACGAAGATTTAGTTACATCGTGGGATCCTACCGATGCACCCTAAATTTATTGCAGTACTTTCACATGGTTTAAATTTGAAACCAGAAAAACTTTCTGAAATAAGACGTGTGTTAGAAGATTGCGGCGGTCATGTGGTTCCCATTGCACTGATGGGTCATCGTGGAAACATGGATGAAATGAGGCATGTGAGTCTTTCAATATGGATTCGCGAATTAAGTACACATTGTGAGTATGCCCAAACATTATCAAACAAACATCGTATTCCTTTAGTTTTTGTCGGCTACTCAATGGGAGCTCTTTTATTAGAATTATTTTTAAGCAAAAACTTAAATTTTAAAGTCGATCAAAGAATTTATTTTGCACCTGCTTTTTCATTTCATTGGTGGACTCAGTTAAAATTTGTTTTAAAAATAATTCCTTCACAGTTAATTTTTAAAGGACTCACACCTGCTCCCTATAATTCTTGTCGAGGGGCTTCTATTGCTGCATATAAAAGTTTATTCAGAGCCGCTGATCAATTAAAAATAATTGGATTTAGAAAATTAAAATCACCTGTTTTAATTTTTGCAGATCCAAAAGATGAGTTGGTAAATATTAAAGGCATTTATCGAATGATAGAAGAAAAAAATCTTGACCATTGGAAACTAGAACTCGTTCACTCCAATTTAAAACGTGAGGGCCGAGTTTATCATCATTTAATTATTGATTCCAATTGCCTTGAAAAACATGAATGGATTAAAGTCAGTTCAATGATGAAAAGTTTTATTAAAACTGAAGGGCAAACCACAAATGCATCGCTATAGAATTCTTATATTTATTT
>CAZPTV010000039.1:0-9113 GCA_964589335.1 uncultured Bacteriovoracaceae bacterium | reverse complement strand
ACAGTTTTTGCAAAAATTTAATTATTTTTTGAAATTAAATGACTCAAACTTCGTTTTGATGTTTTTGTGTTTTAGATCTGAATAGACTTCAGTAATCGCTTCAAGCAATCCTTGTCCAAAGTCTATATACGGATTGGAAACCATCTTTTTAGCTGTTGTGGGCCTAAAAGAGTAAGGAGTCAATACATAGTGACCTTCATAGTCTCTGGATAAATATTCGATTTTTAATTTATTATTCAAAATTTCATCAATAATATTTAATAACTCAGAGTATTTAAATCGTTCTACTCCGGTTAATATAAGACTTTGATTTTTATAGCGATCATCTAAAATTTCTACACTTAAATTCGCTGCATCTCTAACGTGAATATATTCACGTTCTTCTTCGCCATTACCTAAAAAAGTAATTTTCCCCTCTATAAGGGCTTGCTTAATAATTCTATAAATTCGATTTTGCTCATCCGCACGAGTTCCGTAAACAGAACCATACCGTAAAATTGTAAAATTTAATCCAAATTGACGGTGAAATTCTTCGATTATTTGTTCGGCACAGCGTTTACTAACGCCATAAAAAGAGCCTTTCGTAGAATAAACGTAAACAGTACTTGCATAAATGTAACGTTTAATTTTATTTTTTACGCAAGCCTCAAGTATATTCGAGTTACCCATTATATTCAGTTCTAATGCTTCTAACGGTTTATCGTGTGAGGCATTTAAATCCGCAAAACCAGCAAAGTTATAAATTACATCATGACCTTTAATTGCCTGAATTATTGCAGCTGAGTCTAAAACATTGCCTTTAATAAATTTTACTTTTTTTGAATTCGAAAATGGTTTTTTTAAATCAAAAACCGTTACCATTATTCCTCTTGAAATAAGCTCATCCACTACATGATTTCCAAGAAAACCTGATCCTCCAAAAACTAAAACTTTACTTACATTTTTCATTTTGAAGGCCTATAGCTAAGTTTTGAATCAAAAAAATCATTTTCATGATATATTTGAGAAATTTTTTCGTACTCTTCTGAACTCATTTTTTTGGAATTAGCGATACGCACATTATCTGTTACTTCTTTTTCATGAATCATACCCGGTATGACGGTCGTAACTCCTGGTGTGTCCATGCAAAATCTCAATGCAATTTCCGTTGGCGTTCTTTCTTGATATAGTTCAGAAAATAATTTTGGAGCATTGGCCCACTTTTTTAACTGCTCTACCGGATAATGCCTTCTGTGGTCATTACTATCAAAATTTAAATTAGAATCATTTATTTTACCGGTTAAAAAACCAAACCCAAGTGGCGTTCTAGCTATTAATCCAATGTTTTTTTCATTTACTATCTTTGTTAATCCACTATCGATAGCTCTATGATCGATCATATTGAAATTTACTTGCACGACTTCAATATTATATTTTTCTATTGCTATGATTGCCTCTGCAGGAGATCTCATCGATGCACCGATTGACCTAATTTTCCCACTTTTTTTAAATTGAAATAGTGTCTCAAACAAATCATTATTTTCAAGGTCTTCTACCCTTGGACTGTGAAATTGATATAAATCTATGTAATCTGATTTTAATCTTTTCAAACTTTCTTCAATGTATTTTTTTAATGAAGTCACAGACAAATCTACTGGAAGTGCTCTTCCTGAATGGGGCAATAATCCAAACTTAGAAGCAATAATAACTTTGTCTCTTTTTTTAGAAAAAACATCTCCTAATATTTCTTCACTTCTCCCTGTTCCATATAAATTTGAAGTATCATAAAAATTAATTCCATTATCTAGCGCGACCTCTAACGCTTTTTGAGCTTGTTTAAAATCTACCGCACCATATGAATCGCCACCAATCCCCCAAGCGCCGAAACCTAGTTTTGATATTTTTAATGTAGTTTTTCCTAATTGTTTATATTCCATTTTTTCTCTCAATTTTTTTCGGTAGTTCTAATATTTTTACCGCCCTTTTCCATTTCATTACAAAACCATTGTATCGTTTCTTTGAGAGCGACTTTAAAAGGGGTGTACTTAAACTGAGATACTTTGATAAATTTAGAATTGTCTGTATTTTTTCTCATTACTCCGTTTGGCTTCGAACTGTTGAAAAATATTCGGTTCTTATCAATTTTCATTTCATCAGCAATCATCATTGCTATTTCTTTTATTGAAAATTCCTCAGTATTACCAACGTTCATAACTTGTTCTGAGTCATAATTTTCTAAGCACCACATAAATGCTCTCGCTATATCCTGTGAAAATGTATACTCTCTTAGGGGGGAACCATCTCCCCAGACTTCTATTTTATTATTTGTATTTCTATTTTCGTAAAAACGACGAATTAATGTCGGTAACATCGCGGCGCCAGCTTCATTAAAATTATCATTCGGACCAAATATTCCATTGGGAATTAAACCAATTACATTAAAATTAAACTCTTTACGGTATGCCCATACTGCTGGATCAACTAAGCGCTTAACAAATGCGTATGTATTAACCGTTGGATGCGGCAGACCATCATGCATTGTCTCTTCTCTGAGCGGAAGTGGTGCCGATACTGGATACATTCCCGCAGACAATGTCATGACTAGTTTTTTTACTTTAGAAATTCGAGCAGCTTCAAGAATATGAATATTTATTAATAAATTATCTCTCAAAAGCGTAGCTGGGTAATTAATAGTTAAACCAATTCCACCGCTTTTAGCTGCTAAATGTACAATAGCGTCGGGGGATAGTCTTTTAACATACTCCATGGTTTCATTATAATTTGTAAGATTACATTCTTTCGAACTTGGAAAGAAAAACTCAGAATTTTTATATTCTGATTGTATTTTTTTTAAACCCTGACCCGCAACTCCACCGCCACCAGTTACCATTATTTTTCGAAACATAGATAGCCCTTTCCGGTAGACATTATTCTCTAAAAAGCAATGGTGTCAATTTTATATATTTAGTAAATACTCCGACATTATGCACATTTTTTTTGACATTCGGATTGTCCCTAGATCAAAATCCAGTTGCATGGCTTCAATTCTTATTCCAACAAAAAATCGATCTGAATATATTATTAGGCAATTAAAGTATTATCAATCTGTGCGTTCAACTCACAACATCCTTATTGGTGATGCTAGCGATGAAGACCATTATTCTAAGACTGCAGATTTTATAAAATCAATTAAAAATATTAATGTTTTTCACTACGCGCTACCGAACACTTCGACGATAGATACAATCATTTATCTTTGCAACAAAAGTAATGATAAATATGTTTGCTTTACTGGCGACGATGACTTTCAAATTACAAGCAATTTTGAAAAATTAGAGCGGTTTCTAGAACAAAACCCTGATTATGTAAGCGCACAAGGGCGGTCACTTATATTTTCAATACCTGAAAAAAATACCTCAAAAAATCATATTTATTCATTAGATGAGTATCCTACTCTATCGTGTGAAAAAAATTCATCTACCGAACGCATTGAATCATTATTCAATAAATATTCTATTTCTTTCTTTGGGCTTTCCAGACGAGAAATTTTTCAAGCTGGCTTTGCCTCCGGAAAGGGAATGATAAATAAAACACTAACCGATGAAATTCTACCTTGCAGTTACCTTTCAGCCTGTGGAAAAACAAAGCTTTTTCCATTTTTAAGCTTTGTTAGGGAAGGTCTCCCTGAAACCGTTAAATATACACTCCCAAGCGCTATTGACTGGATATTATTAGATAATTTCAGTTCTACAGTAAACCGATACCTTGATATAATCGCACAATTAATTTCTAAAACCGATAAAATAGAATTTGATTTAGCTAGAAAAACTGCGAAAAAAGCCTTTGCAAAATACCTTATATCGGCTCTCAGTAAACAAAATATTAAGCAAAAAAATAAACCCAAAGTAATGAAACTATTTTCTAAAACAAAATCCATATTACGCACGGCTAGAAATCTTAAGTATCGTTTTAAATATCAAAACATACAGCCAGGTATTGGGGGTTGGATAAACAAATATCCTGAATTTATTCATGTTTATAATGTCCTATCAAATAACTCTAAATAATTGCGTTATTAATGAATAAATCACTAATAACTTGTAATTAATCTCATGATTTTTTAAAACTTGAACTAATGAATCTTTTTAATCTTAACTACAAAACAATTGTATTAACGGGTGCATCTGGAATTATTGGTAGCAAAGTCTGCGAAGGATTACTTTCTTGTGGCGCACAAGTTGCTCTTTTAGACATAAACCTTAAAAACTTAGAAATACTGGCAAACGATCTTTCTAAAAAATATTCAAAAGATAAAATTCTTCCGCTTGAGTGTGACGTCTCGAATAAAAAAAGTGTTTCCGATTCTGTTTCTAAAGTAATTTCAAAATGGAAACAAATCGACGTGCTTCATAATAATGCAGCCTCAAAGTCAGATGATCTAGAAAAGTTTTTCGCACCTTTTGAAGATTACAGCCTTGATGAGTGGAGAAAAATTATGTCCGTGAATATCGATGGCATGATGCTCATGGCACAAGCCGTTGGAAAAGAAATGGTTCGCACGAACTCTGGCGGATCAATTATACAAACTGCATCCATCTATGGAATTACAGCACCAGATCAGAGAATCTATGAAGGATCTGAATACTTAGGAAGACAAATCAATACACCCGCTGTTTATGCTGCATCAAAAGGTGCCGTGGTTGCGTTAACAAAATATCTAGCAACTTATTGGGCAAATAAAAAAATCAGAGTTAATACGATTACACCTGGTGGGGTTGAGAGCGGTCAGAATGATACTTTTAAACAAAAATATTCGGCACGGGTGCCGCTTGGAAGAATGGCAAAAGCTGATGAAATGGTCGGTGCAGTAATTTACCTCGCCTCAGATGCATCGAGCTACGTAACTGGTCAAAATATTATTGTCGATGGTGGACTCACGGCATGGTGACAAAAAGAAATTTTCCAATTGAAAAAAGTCTAATCTCTCCAAAAGCAACAATTAAAGAAGGGTTGGCCTTGTTAGCTGAAAGTCCTTTTCAAATAATTTTTACCGCAAACTCCCCTACTGAAATTATAGGTTGCATTACAGACGGTGATATCCGTAGAGGTTTTTTAAGTGGAGAGAGTTTAAATTCATCCCTTGAACGTGTTGCGCGAAAGGGTTTTCTATCTGCCAAGCAAGGCGCAAGTTCAAAAAAAGTTTATGAAATATTAAGGAAGCATGGAATAAGACAAGTCCCCATTTTATCTGAAGACGGTCGACTCGTTGACATTAAAACATTAGAAGATTTTTTAGTTGACCATAAGCTCGATATTCCAGCAGTCATCATGGCAGGCGGTAAAGGAAAACGCTTACTTCCATTTACTGAAACCGTACCTAAACCTTTGTTAAAAGTGGGCGATAAAACAATTATTGAAACTTTGATTACAAATTTAAAATTAAAAGGAATTACTGAGTTTTTTGTATCTGTAAACTATCTGGCTGAACAAGTTATCGAACACTTAGGTGATGGCTCCAGGTTTGGAGTGACAATCAATTACATAAGAGAAGATGAAAGCCTCGGAACAGCAGGCAGTTTATTTTATCTAAAAGACAAAATAAATACTGAATTTATCGTTATTAATGGCGATGTCATTACAACACTAGATCTTGATCTCTTTTCGCAATTTCATCGTGAACACAATTCTATTGCCACCCTTTGCGCAAAAATATTTAACATTAAACTACCTTATGGTGTTGTTAATTTATCGAAAAATAAATCTGTTTTAAATATAGAAGAAAAACCAAATCTTTCCTTTACTATAAATTCTGGAATATATTATTTCAGTCCAAAAGTTTTTGATTTCATTAAAAGTAAACAAGTTTTAGACATGCCTGAGTTTTTTACACGACTCGTACAAGAAGGCATGAGCGTTAAGTGTTTTGAGTCTACAGATCCTTGGATTGATATCGGCACGCACGAAGAATTTGAGAAAGCAAAAAAATATTTGGAATATTTAACGACTTTTAGTGAAGGTTGACCGTGAAATCTGAATCTTTAGCAAAAATTATTCTCGATCAGATTCAGACGGTATTACCTATTGAGATGCAACCACACGAACTTCATGAGCCATGGTTTAAGGGCAATGAATGGACGTACGTTAAAGAATGTATCGATACGGGTTGGGTTTCATCTGTCGGAAAGTATGTTGATCTTTTTGAAAAAAAATTATGTGAAATCACAAATTCAAATCATGCGATTGCAATCACAAACGGAACCTCTGCGCTACATCTTGCTTTAGTTCTATCGGACGTACAACGAAACGATGAAGTTCTTGTTCCCGCATTAACTTTTATTGGAACCGTAAATCCAATTCATTGGATTGGGGCAATCCCACACTTTGTAGACTCAGAAAATACATCCCTTGGCATTGACCCAGTGAAGTTAGACGATTACCTTTCAAAAATAACGAAAGTTGGCTCATCGGGTACATTTAATAAAATTACTGGAAATAAAATTTCAGCACTCATATTAATGCACACCTTTGGACACCCCTGCAAAATTGATGAACTTAAAGCAGTGGCTCTTAAATACCATTTGAAACTTATTGAAGACGCTGCGGAATCTATCGGATCAACATATAAAAATAAGCACACCGGTACATTTGCCGAGTTTGGTGTTTTAAGCTTTAATGGTAATAAAACGGTAACAACTGGCGGCGGTGGCGCAATTCTCACCCAAGATTCAACTTTAGCTCAAAAAGCAAAGCATCTTTCAACAACTGCAAAAAAACCACACTCTTGGGAATTTTTTCATGACTCGCCTGGTTTTAATTATCGACTTCCGAATTTAAATGCTGCTCTGGGAGTTGCTCAACTAGAGTGCCTTCCTGAGTTTTTATCTAGAAAACGAAATCTAGCAAATCAATATACCACCGCTTTTTCACAAAGCGTCGGTTTTAAATTTTTTAAAGAGCCTTTAAATTCAAAAAGTAACTACTGGCTAAATCTAATTCTCTTAGACGAACCTGATTTAAAGTTGCGAGATCAAATACTCCAATCTCTTCAGGATCATAAAATAAAAGCCCGTCCAGTATGGAACTTAATTCCTCATCTACCGCCGTATGAAAAATGTCCTAAAATGGATCTTACTTGTGCAATTAATTTAGAAAAACGAATTATCAACCTTCCAAGTAGTGCAAAATATGGGCATCGTGAATAAAAAAAAACCAATGCGCATTTTGTTTATTAGCTCCACTAGAGCAGATTATGGACTTCAATATCCATTAATAAAACGAGTTTTAAATGATAATGATTTTAAATTTGATCTCATTGTAACAGGCACACATCTATCAAAGCAGCATGGACTAACCATCCAAGAAATTAAAAATGATAAAATACCGGTTTCCAAAATAATTAAATATCCGATTCAAAATGGAAACCCCGCAGAAATTACAAAAGCAAAGTCAATTATTACAAAAAATTTCTCTTCTTGGATTAGTAAAAATAATCCAGATCTTATTTTTATTTACGGTGACCGGTTTGAAATGCTTGAATTCGCTACGACCGCTTTGGCTTATGGAATACCGTGTGCTCACATTTCGGGTGGTGAAAAAACTGAAGGAACAATGGACGAATCCATTCGTCATGCAATTACAAAACTCTCGCATTTACATTTTGTTTCAACTGAGGAATACAAAAAAAGAGTTATTCAGTTAGGTGAACAACCAAAAAATGTGTTTAATGTAGGCGCTCCAGCTGTTGAAAATATTAAAAATCTCAATTTACTATCTCGTATTGAATTAGAAAGTAAATATAAAATAAATTTGAACCTAAAATGGATTCTCGTCACACTCCATCCAACAACTCACGATACAAAAAAGAATCTAAAGACTGTCAAAGAAACCTTTAAGGCACTGGCGTATTTAAAAAAATACAACATACTACTCACTGCTCCAAATTCAGACCCCGGATTTAAAGAAATTGAGAATGAAATTCACCGCTTTATCCACACCCACTCAAAAAGATCAAAATATATTCCAAATCTAGGATTTAAAAATTATCTAAGTATTTTACCTCACGTTACTGTCGTTTTAGGCAATTCCTCTAGTGGCATCGTTGAATCTCCCTCGTTTAAGGTTCCTGCCATCAATATTGGAGATCGCCAGCAGGGTCGTGTTAGAGCTAAAAATATTATCGATTGTAAAGAATCAGCAAATTTGATTATTAAAGCAGTCCTTAAAGCCAATACACCAAATTTCAGAGCTCAACTCAAACAAATGAAGTCTCCTTTTGGCAACGGCGAATTCAGCAAAAATACAATCAAAGTCATTAAAAAAATTGAACCGAGTAAATTAAGAAAGAAAATATTTTATGACATTAATTATCGCTGAAGCCGGCGTAAATCATAACGGATCACTTTCGATGGCTAAAGAGCTTGTCGACGTTGCCAAAGAAGCCGGAGCTGATATTGTTAAATTTCAAACTTTTATTTCAGATTTAGTTGTTACAGATACCGCTGAACAAGCTGAGTATCAAATTAAGAATATTGGCAATAAACAATCACAATTGGAAATGATTAAAAAATTTGAATTAAGTTTTGATGAACACACTGAACTCAAATTGTACTGCGATTCAAAACAAATCGAATATCTATCTTCTCCATTCGATTTAAGTAGTCTTGATTTTTTAATAAACAAACTCAAACTTAAGATGATTAAACTGCCTTCTGGCGAAATTAAAAACGCACAAATGCTGCTTAAGATTGCGCAAAGTAATTGTAAAATTATTCTTTCGTCTGGAATGTGTACCTTGGATGATATTCGTGATGCTTTAGGAGTACTTCTCCATGGCTATCTCAAAAACAATGAGAAACCTTCGCTTAAACTATTTAGACAACTATATGCCAGCAATAAATTTCATCCGATTTTAAAAGAAAAAGTTAAGCTACTTCAATGCACCACCTCATACCCGACGCCTTTTAAACATTTAAATCTTAATGTAATCAATACCCTTCGAGAAGAATTTAAGATAGATATTGGATTTTCAGATCATTCTGAGGGCATCGAAGCACCCATCGCAGCGGTGGCACTTGGCGCTCAAATTATTGAAAAACACTTTACACTTGATCGTAAACTTCCAGGCCCCGATCACC